>NZ_RAVY01000305.1:0-7748 GCF_003611625.1 Corallococcus sp. CA054B | reverse complement strand
TGCCGGGTTCGCTCCAGGACTCGTCGGGGGGCGCGCTCCGGGGAGGCGGACTGGACGTCTGGGCCCGGGCGGAGAGGGCCGGCGCCAGGGCCAGGAGCGACAGGCTGAGGAGACCGGGGAAGCGCATGGTGGTGGAAGGCAGGCAGCCTAGCCCACGCTCCGGCCGTGAACGAGGCCGGCCTGCCCGACCTCTCCCCCGCCATCCGGTCGCGTCCGGAAAGCGGCAGCCGCGCCACAATGCTGATGACGGGGGCCGGGCACGGTCTACCATCCGCGCCGCGCGCATGGCGTCGGTGAGGAGAGCCAACGGGATGAGGTTCGGACGGGGTGCACTGCTGATGGCGCTCGCCCTGGGCGCGTGCAGCAGGCCCGGTGCGGGCACGCACGCGTCGGACGCGGGGGCCATCGGGCTGCCGGGGCGGCCGTCCACGCTGACGCTGCCCTCGTGCGAGGAATTGCTGCCGGCGGACCTGCGCGACCTGACGCTGAACGGCTTCACGATGAAGGAGGAGCGCGCGTGTCCCGCGTGCGGGCCCGTGTGCTCGCTGCGTTCCGCGGCGCAGGCGGACCTGATCGTGTCGGTGGCGTATGACTGCCAGCCGAGCTACGCGAGCGCGGATGTGCGCGCGCTGCTCGCGCCCACGTTGAACGCGGGGGGTGAGGAGATTCCGGCGCTGGGCCGCGCCGCCGCGCGCCGCAACCCCGTGCAGGGCATGACGCAGGTGATGGCGTGGGATGACGACACGCCATGCGTGGTGGTGGTGACCTGGCTGGGGGACGACCCCGACCGTGCGATGGACGTGGCGCGGCTCGCGGTGACGTCGAATCACGGCGTGGGGGATGCCACGGCGGACGCGGGCACGGAGCTTCCGGCGGACGCGGGGGACAGCCTCCTCCTGGATGCGCCGCTGGAGCCGCTGGACAGCCTCACCGCGCCGCGCTCGGGCTCGCCGGACCTGCTCTCCGCGCCGCCGTCCATGGCACCAAAGCCCGCGGCACGGTAACCGGCAACGCGCGGCCCCACTCAGTAGGGCCACCTGCCGATGGCATAGGCATGCGTGGCCTTGTGGTTGAGCCACACGAGCAGCAGCGCCACCGTCCAGCGCAGCGCCTTGGGACGCGTGGCCAGCCAGTCGCCCGCGACGAACATGACCGGGAAGAGCACCGCGCCAAAGCGGAAGGCATTTCCCAGGTCGCCTTGGGGCAGCATCACCAGGAGCGACAGCAGGGCATACAGGCCCAGGGCCCGGTCGCGGCGCCACAACATCACCCCGAACACCAGCCACGCCGCGCCGAAGACATTGCGCAGCCAAAGCCAGCCGTTGAAGCCCTTGTGCCAGGGGTTGCCGAACCACAGTCCCCGGATGGTGCCCCAGAGCGAGTCCACGTGATTCCACTCGCGCTGGGCCTTCAAGAACATGAAGGGATCACCGGAGCGGCTCCACTCGAAGAAGAGCAGCCCTCCGAACGCCACCAGCGCCAGACACCCCATGAGGCCAAACCGCACGAAGCGCTCGCGCCACGTCGGCTCGCGCAGGGCGGCCAGGAGCGCGGCGGTGATCGCCACGAAGCAGCCCTGGTTCCGGGTGAAGATGCAGAGTGAAACCAGCACGGCGGAGGGCAGGAGCTGCCCACGCGAAGCACACGCCAGGGCCCCGAACGACAGGAGCAGGAAGAGCCCCTCCGTGTGGTGCGAGTGGAGCGCGAAGCTGGCGGGTCCGTAGAGGAAGACGAACCACCCCCAAGGCGTCCGGGCCGTCATCCCTTCGCGCACCGGCCCCTGCCGCGCCTGGTGGGTGTTCCATGCGACGAAGCCCAGCAGACAGGCCGTGGACAGGACCGCGCCGACGACCTGGGGCGGCAGCGTGCCCCCCAGCCCCTGCCGCACCAGCCAGACAAGGCCCGGGTACAGCGGCAGGAAGGCCCAGAGCGGCCACGTGTAACCGTCCAGGACCAGCGTGCTGTAGTGGTGCGAGTCCCAGCGATCCAACACCAGGAGCAGCGGGAGGTCCCGGCGCCAGGCCGTCCAGGCCCAGAGCCCGAAGTGGTGGACCAGCAGCACCCCCACGAGCCCCCAGGGCGAAGACGCGAACTTGAGACGGAGCGGATCCGCCTGCGAGGAGGGCCCCATGAGCGAGGGGCTTCATGCCCTCGCGGCATGGCTCAGGCAAGCCCCTGCACGGCGCGGCCAGCTCCCGAGGGAGGGGCCGCGCCGGTGCGGTTCGCTCCCTTCCGCTACAGCGTCTCCAGGTACGCCACCAGGTCGTCCACGTCCTCGTCGGACAGCCCCGCCGTCGTGCCGTGCAGGTTCGTCTCGCGGCCGTTCAGCAGGCGGGCCTTGAGCGTGGGCGCGCTGCCGTCATGCAGGTACGGCGCGGTGCGGCCCACGCCCAGGAGCGACGGCGTGTTGAGCCCCGCCTTGATGACCGCCTTCGCGTCCTGCAGCACGCCCGAGAGCACGAACGTGCCCACGTCCACGTTGCGGTTGTCCGTGAGCGCCGCGCCCGTGTGGCACGTGTCGCACTTCGCCTGCGTGAAGAGGGCGGCCCCGCGCGCCTGGGACTCCGTCAGCGGCTCTCCCCGGAACGGGTTGTCCGTCGCGGGGATGGCGTCGATGAACGCCCCCAGCTTCGCCACCGTGTCCTCGTTCAGCACCTGGCCGCCCATGCGGTCCTTCACCGTGGCGTTCATGAAGTCCCCCAGCGCGGAGAACTCGCCGCTCCAGTGGAAGGGCGCCGTGGCCGTGGTCATGCGCCCCGCCAGGCTGGGCGTCTGGCGCGGCCCATCCGGGAAGCCCCACACGTGGCCGTCCTCGCGGCCCTCCAGGTGGCACGACGCGCAGGACACCGCCACGGACGGGCTGGTCATCCGCGCATCCACCGCGCTGAAGAACAACCGCCGGCCCTCCGCAGCCAGCGGCGACAGCGTGTCGCCCGCGATGACCAGGCGCTCGCCCTCCTCGTGGATGTCGCCCCATGGGTTGCCGCTGGACCCCAGCGTGCTGACCGTGTGGTCGAACGCGTTGTAGACGTACGCCTTGCGCCCGTCCCGCGTGAGCGCGATGCCGTTGGGCCCCGCCCCCACGGCAATCAACTGCCGCACCGGGCTCGTCTCATTCACCAGGTCCGAACCGGAGCGGCGCCACGAAGGCAGGATGGCCACGTTGTTCGAGTCCTGGTTCACCAGGAACAGCCACGCGCCCGTGGGGTCCACCACCGCCGCCGCCGGCCCCTGCAGGGGCATATCGAACAAGGGGCTCGCGATGAGCGACGTGGGGTAGTCCGGCTTCTCCTCCGGCGGCGGCTTGCACTCGTCCAGGTCGTCCACCACCGGCCGGGGCGCTTCGTCCTCCGTGTCGAAGGTGATGAGGCCCGCGGCCACCACGCCGCCCCCGGCCGCCGCGCCACAGGGCGTCCCGCCGCCGTACATGGAGTCCCCCATTTTGGGGCCGCGGCCGTCCACGGGTCCACCCAGGGGGTCTTCGCGCGACCACAGCACCGGCGCGAAGAGGCGCCGCCCATCCGGAGCGCTCAACAGGTCCACCATGCCGCGCGACCGGAAGGAGCGCGGGCCCGTCTCCACGGGTAGCGGCTCATCGAACGGCGAGGGAGCCCCGAAGGCTCCAGGGGCCGACGGCCGGTTGGCCCTCGCGAGCAGGTCCGTGCCGCTTCGCATCACCTGGGGATGGTTCGCGTCCGACAGGTCCACCGTCATCACGTCGCCCTGCCGGAACAGCGACACCGCCGCCTTGCGGCCATCCTCCAAGAGCGCGATGCCGCGCGGCTCCTCGCCCAGCGGCAGCTCCCAGCGCGCCGTGAGCGTGCCCGTGTCGATGGCGGTGAGGCTGCCCCTCGCGGCGGACTCACGCATGGCGCTGTTCACCACGTACAGCGTGCTGCCATCCGGCGACAGCGCCATCCCCGTGGGCTCCACGCCCACCGGGACGCGCGCGGCCTCCACCGCGTCACCCTTGCGGATGACGGACACGCTCCGGCCGCCCCGGTTCGTCACGTACACGGTGTCGTCCGGGCCCACCGTCACGCGCTCCGGACGCGGGCCCACCCGCACCTCGGACACCTTCTCCCGGCGCGCGGTGTCCACCACGGCGAGGATGCCGTTGTCCGCGTCCACCACATAGAGCAGTGAGTCGTCCCGGCTGAGCGCCACGGACCCGGAGGCATTGCTCCAGGTGCCCGCGACCTCGCGCTCCTTGCAACCCGACAGCACCAGCGTCGTCACCGCGCACAGCGCGGCCCATCCCTGCCGTCGCATCGGAAATGCCATCCCCTCCCGCGAAGGCTTTCGCGCGCGCCTCCGGCCCCACCCCGCGCGCATGCCCCACGGCCTGTCCGGAAGCGTGCCGGCCCTGCACACACGCCTTCCCGAGGGCCGCATGCTCGCCCAGTCGGCCCCCTGAAGTCGACGGCCTCTCCACGCGCCGTATGGCTCCGGACAATGTCGGGAAGACTCCCCCCTCCCCCCGAAAAGCCGCGAGCACCCGGCCTCCGTCGCGTGTAGACACGGGGGGCCGTGTCTCGTCCCGCGCCCGTCATCCTCAGCTTCCGGCGCACGTTCGCGCTGCTCATCCTGCTGGTCGTGCTGCCCTCGGCCGGCCTGTCCGGCTTCGGCGTCGTGGCCATCATCAACGAGCGCGCCGCGGTGGAGAAACGCCTGGAGGCCGCGTGGCGGGGGACGCTGGCGGACCTGTCCGCGGAGGTGCCCCGCGCACTCAGCAGCGGACGGTTGGAGCGCGTGGACTCCGAGCGGCTGGCCTTCCTCCTGCCGGATGACCAGGAGCTGTCCGACCCGGACGGCACCTTCCACGTGGAGAACGGCCTGGTGCGCACGAAGGATCCGCAGCTGGCGGAGGCCCTGGCGGCGCTGGTGCCGGAGGCCGCCTCGCTGCCCACGGTGCCCACCGTCTTCTCGCTCGCCACGAACGGCCGCGCGGTGATGGTGGCCGCCGAGCGCCAGGGCGCCACCGTGCGGGGCGTGCGGCTGTCGGGCGTGGCCCTGGACGGGCTCCTGTCGGACAAGGCGCAGGGGCGGGCCACGTCGGAGCCGGTGCGCTTCACGCTGCTGCCCGTGCCGCGCGACACGTCCAGCGAGGGCGGCATCGTCAACCGGCTGATGTCGGAGGTGGCCCAGGCGCGGCAGAACGCGCTGGGGCCGCCGGTGCTCGCGGAGCGGGTGCTGTCCGCGCCCTTGCAGGACTTCCGCCTGGTGGTGCTGCCCCTGGGCGAGGACCCCGTGGCGAGCGCCTCCACGCGCAACCGCGTCGTGTACGGCGTGCTCCTGGGCCTGTTCTACCTGACGCTCACCTTCGGCGTGGGCTACACCGCCCGCGTGCTCTACCGCGAGGCGCGCCTGTCGCGCATGAAGACGGACTTCGTGTCGCTGGTGAGCCATGAGCTGCGCACGCCGCTCACCTCCATCCGGATGTTCATCGAGACGCTGGCCCTGGGCCGGCTGAAGGACCCGGCGCAGCAGCAGGAGGTGCTGAACCTGCTCACGAAGGAGACCGAGCGCCTGTCGGACCTCATCGATCGGGTGCTGGACTGGGCGCGCATCGAGAGCGGCCGCAAGGTGTACCAGCGCGAGTCCCTGCCGGTGACGGACGTGGTGGACGTGGCGGTGGCGGCCTTCCGCACGCAGCGGCACGGCGACGGCATGGAGTTCACCGTGAAGGTGGAGGACGGGCTGCCCCCCGTGGAGGTGGACCGGGTCGCGGTGGCGGGCGCGCTGCTCAACCTGTTGCAGAATGCCTACAAGTACAGTGGGCCCACCCACCGCAGAATCGCCCTCCGGGCACAGAGAGACGGCGGATACGTGAACCTGTCGGTGGAGGACAACGGAGTGGGAATCGCCAGGAAGGACCGCAAGCGCATCTTCGAGCGCTTCTACCGGGTGGACAACCTGCTCACGCGCAAGACGGAGGGCAGCGGCCTGGGGCTCGCCATCAGCAAGCGCATCGTGGACGCGCACGGCGGCCGCATCACCGTGGAGAGCGAGCCCGGCCAGGGCAGCTGCTTCACCCTCCAGCTCCCGGTGGGCCGCGCATGAGCACGTCCGTCCCCCAAGAGGAGAAGCCCCAGCGCATCCTGGTGGTGGAGGACGACCTGTCCATCCTCACCGGCGTATCCATGAACCTGCGCTTCGAAGGCTACGAAGTGATTCAGGCCCAGGACGGCCGCACGGGCCTGGCCAAGGCGCTGGACGAGGCGCCGGACCTGTTGGTGCTGGACCTGATGCTGCCGGAGATGAACGGCTACGAGGTCATCCGCGAGCTGCGCCAGCGCGGCCGGGACACGCCCGTGGTGGTGCTGTCCGCGCGAGGCCAGGAGTCGGACAAGATATTGGGTCTCAACCTGGGCGCGGACGACTACGTGGTGAAGCCGTTCGGGCTCCAGGAGCTGCTCGCGCGCATCAAGGCGGTGCTGCGCCGCAGGTTCGGGGCCACGGGCATCACGCCGCCGCCGGTGACGTTCGGGGACGTGAAGGTGGACCTGTCCCAGCGCACGGTGGCTCGCGACGGGCAGCCGGTGGAGCTGACGGCGCAGGAGTTCAAGCTGCTGGCGCACTTCCTCGCCCACCCGGGCCGCACCTTCACGCGCGAGGAGCTCCTGTCCGGCGCGTGGGGCTACCACTACGAGGGCAGCGCGCGCACGGTGGACAACTTCATGCGCCAGCTGCGGCTGAAGTTCGAGGCCGACCCGGAGGCGCCCCGGCACTTCCTCACCGTGCGCGGCCTGGGCTACCGCTTCGAGCGATAGAGCCGCTCACGCCCCGGCGACGCCAATCTGGCGCAGGTCCTCCAGGTCGAAGGGCTTGCCGTCGAAGCGGCCGTAGCGCTCGCGCAGCGTGAGGCCGCTGGCGCTGAGGGCGCTCTCCAGCTCCTCCGGCAGGAAGTGCTTCAGCTTGAGGCGGCGGATGGGGCTCTGGCCGCCCGGCGGACGCCGCTCGCGCAGGTGCAGGGCGAAGAGGGGGCGGCGGGGCTCCACGGCGGCGCCGGGCTCGTCGTCGTCGCGAGGCAGCACGGGTTCGCGCGGGGCGTTGAGCACGTCGTAGATGAAGGTGCCGCCGGGGGCCAGGTGGTGGCGCACGGTGGCGAGGAACGCCTCCAGGTCGTCGCGGCCGGACATCAGGCCCAGCGCGTGCTGCGGGGCGAGCACCAGGGAGAACTGCTCCGGCAGCCGCAGCGCGCGGGGGTCCGCGGTGATGAGGCGCGTGCGCTCGGAGACGTCCGGGGACTCGGAGGCGCGGCGCTCCTCGGCGGAGCGGATCATCGTCTCCGAGGGGTCCACCCCCACGGTGGAGAAGCCGTGGCCCGCCAGCGCCCACGGCACCCGGCCATTGGCGGCGCCCAGCACGAGCACGGGCCCGCCGTGTTCGGTCGCCTGCCGTGTGTAGAAGACGAGGTCCGGCTCCTGTCCCACGAGGGACAGCGGGGTGCGGCCGCGTGCGTCGTTCCCAGCCATTGCCCAGGCCCTAGCACGGTTGCGGGGCGCTCCGGGACTCCGGCGTTCACACAATGGGTAAGGGGTTGCCCACCCGGTGTCGCTCAACCGACGCACACTGCCAGTGCCCCGACGGTGACCGGCCCCCGGGGGCTGGCACCCTCCTTGCCTTGATGGCCGCGAACAATGGTTTCGCGCCGGGGGACCTTCCCCGGACCAGTGTGAGGTGGGCGGCATATGAAGCACGGGTGGCGGTGGACGGGGGCGCTCCTCCTGGCGGGAGCGCTGGGG
>NZ_RAVY01000304.1:0-7852 GCF_003611625.1 Corallococcus sp. CA054B | reverse complement strand
GCTTCCCCGCCCCCCGCCGCCGCGCCGGCCGCCGCTGCATCACCGGCCGCTGGCACGCCGCAAGCGCCCGCCGCGCAGGCCCCCGCGGGCGACCAGACGGCGGATGAGGCCTTCACGTCCCGCGTGAAGACGCTGGAGGAGCAGGTCGTCGACCTGAAGGAGAAGATCTACCGCTCCAAGGCGCGCCTGCTGCTGCTCCAGGAGTCGGTGATGGGCGGCGAGCTGTCCACCGGCGCCCGCGCGGTGCTCGTGCACAAGAACGAGATGGGCAACGCGTTCCAGCTGGAGTCGGTGGTGTACGCGCTGGACGGCGCGCCCATCTTCACCCAGGTGGACACGCAGGGAGACTTGAACCGGCACCAGTCGCTGGAGGTCTTCAACGGCCGCATCGTGCCGGGCCAGCACCAGCTCGCGGTGCGCCTCGTGTACCGGGGCAGCGGCTACGGCGTGTTCAGCTACCTGGAAGGCTACAAGTTCAAGGTGCAATCCAGTTACACCTTCAACGCGGAGTCCGGAAAGGTCACCACGGTGAACGTGGTGGGCGTGGAGAAGGGCGGCCTCACCACGGACCTGAAGGACCGGCCCGCGGTGCGCTACGACATCGAAGTGGCCAAGGACACGCGCGCGAACCGTCCCGCCGGTCCGGATTCCGGATCGGAGAAGGAAGGCGCTCCGGGCACACCCGCAGTGCCGGCCACCACCTCCAGCGAGCCGAAGTAGGAGCGCAAGGCCGTGACCGCGACGCTGCACGCCCTGGCCCTCGCGCTGTCCCTCGGGGCCGCGCCCGCTCCGGCGCCCCAGGCATCCAAGCCGGGGGCCGCGCTGCCGCCCATGCCCGCCTCGCTGAGTTCGCGCGCGGCGTCGGTGGAAGCGGTGGAGGCGCAGCTGCGCACCGCGGAGCTGTCGCTGCGCTTCGTGGAGACGCAGTTCACGGAGCGCCCCGAGCCCAGCAGCACCGACTCGCAGCTCAAGCGCTTCTCCGAGGGCGAGGTGTACTCGCTCTTGGGGGACTGGGCCGCCGCGTCCGTCCTCTTCTACGACCTGGTGAGCGATCCGGCGTTCAAGGCGCACCCGCGCTACCCGGAGGCGGTCTTCTACCTGGCGGACGCGCTCTACCAGCAGAAGAACGACATCGGCGCGCGGGTGTACCTGCGCGACGTGCTGGCGCTGCCCCTGACGCCGCAGCGCTACAAGGAGGCCGTGAGCCGCTACCTCGCGGTGGCGGGCAGGCTCCAGCAGTTCGACGGCATCGACGCGTACGTGGAGAAGGCGCGGCAGCTGTCGGGCGGCGTGCTGGCGCCGGACATCGCCTACGTGCACGCGCGCGGCACCTTCAAGCGCCCGGACCTGACGCCGGACGAGCACCAGCAGCGCTCGCGCGCGCTGTTCGCCCCGCTGGCACAGGCGCCCGGCGCCTTCCGCGTGCAGGCCGTCTACCACCTGGGCGTCCTGAGCGTGCAGAGCGGGGACTACCCGGCCGCCATCGCGCAGTTCCAGCGCATCGTGGGCACCGGGCCGGAGGCCGTGGTGTCCACGGGCCTCGCGGAGGCGGAGGCCCAGCGCTTCCGCGAGCTCGCGTTCCTGTCGCTGGGCCGGCTGATGTACGAGACGGGCCGCTACGACGAGGCGCTGGACCACTACGGCCAGATTCCGCGCGAGAGCGAGCGCTTCCCGGAGTCGCTGCTGGAGGTCGCTTGGACGTACGTGCGCAAGCAGGACTTCACGCAGGCGAAGAACGCCACGGACATCCTCTTGCTCGTCGCGCCGGACTCGCAGCTCGCCCCCGAGGCGCGCATCCTCCAGGGGCACCTTCTCCAGAAGCTGCACCAGTACGACGAGGCGCTGGAGACGTATGACGGCGTGGCGCGCATGTTCACGCCCGCGCGCGACAAGGTGGACGCGCTCCTGCGCGTGAACCACGACCCGGTCGCGTACTTCGACAACCTGCTGGCGCGCAACGAGCGCTCGCTGGACGTGAGCACCCTCTTGCCCCCGCTGGCGCTGAAGTACGCGTCCACGCAGAAGGAGGTCGCGGACGCGGTGCGGATGGTGGGCGACCTGGACAGCGGCCGTCAGGGCGCGGGCGAGGCAAAGGCCATCGCGGAGCGCATCCTGGAGGCGCTGGACGCGCGCGGGCTGGAGGCCTTCCCGGAGCTGCAGGAGGGCTACGTCCGCACGGAGGCCGTGGACACCGCGCTCACCGCCGTGGAGCAGTCCCTGGTGCAGGCGGAGGCCGCGCTGGTGGAGGAGAAGCTGACGCCCGCCGAGCGCGAGAAGCTGCTCGTTGCCCAGGGCGCGCGCGAGGCCCAGCGGCTGCGCTTCGCGGCGCTGCCCACCACCAACAAGGAGCTGGAGGAGCGCCGCCACCGCATGCAGGCGAAGGTGGACCTGGTGGACCGCGAGGCCTTCCGCGTGGGCTATGAGCTCCAGAGCCTGCACGCCAACGCCGCCGCCATCCGCAAGTGGGTGGAGGACACGCGCGACGAACGGCAGGCGGACCCCGCCGAGGAGCGCGAGTTCCTGGTGCAGCTCCAGGCGGAGATCGCCACGCTGAAGGACCTGCAGGCGGAGCTGGACCGCACCCGCGCCCGGCTCGCCAGTGAGCGCCAGTCCACGGACACGTCGCTGGAGGGCGAGGCCGCCATCCGCGCCCGCTACTCCGCCGCGCTCCAGCAGGAGCACACCGTCCTGCGCGCCGGTGAGGGCCGGCTGTCCGGCGAGGACACCCGCGTGCTGTTGCGCATGCACGCGGTGCGCACTCGCATCGACTCGCTGCGCGGACGCGTGGCGGTGGCCCGGGTGGCGCTGCGCGCGCGGCTGGAGAACCGCGTGAAGTCCATCCGCGACAAGGTGCGCGTGGAGCAGGCGCTGCTCCAGGGCTACGAGCAGGAGGTGGCCACCGCGTCCGGTGACGCGCGCAACCTGGTGGGCCGCATCGCCTACGAGAGCTTCCGCCGCGTGCGGCAGCAGTTCTACGACCTGGTGCTCAAGGCCGACACCGGCACGGTGGACGTGGCCTTCAGCCGCACGCAGGACAACACCGCGAACATCCAGAAGGTGGCCAAGGAGAAGTCGGACGCGCTGCGCTCGCTCGACCTGGAGTTCAAGGACGTCCTGTCGTCGGAAGGGGGGGACTGAACATGCGCCGCCCTGCCCTCGCCCTCCTCATTGCCCTGGCGCCGCTGGCCGCTCACGCCGCGAAGGCCAAGACGCCTGGCCAGGCCGCGAAGAAGGCCTCCACGCCTTCCGCGACCACCCCTCCCGCGAAGGCGCAGCCCGCGCCCGCGGCGCCGCCCGCGTCCAACACCTCGCGCTACCTGGACGGCCTGGGCCACACGCCCGAACAGGAGAAGCTGCTGCGCGACGTGAGCCGCGCGCTGGAGGCGTACGAGGCGGAGTCGCGCGACTTCCACCGCGAGGTGAAGCAGCTCATCGAGCGGCGCTACCAGCAGAAGCGCTCGGCGCTCAACAACGCCTACGAGAAGACGCTCACCGCGCTGGAGTCACAGGAGCGCACGCAGCGGCTGGACGCCATCGCCCGGGCCGAGGACTTCCTGCGCCGCTACCCGGACGAGCCTCGCGCCACGCCGGACGTGATGTTCCGGCTGGCGGAGCTGTACTACGAGCGCTCCGCGGACGAGCACCAGCTGGCGCGCAAGGACTACGCGGAGCGCGTGCGCACCCTGTCCAACGAGGCGATGGCGGACCTGCCGCCGGAGCCGGACGTGGACTTCTCGCCGTCCATCGGCGTGTACCGCACGCTCCTCGCGCGCTTCCCGGACTACAAGCTCAACGACGGCTCCCTGTACCTGCTGGCGTACTGCCTCAACGAGCAGCACAAGGACGAGGAGAGCCTCGCCACCTACCAGCAGCTCACCACGCGCTACCCGAAGAGCCGCTTCGCCACCGACGCGTGGACGCGCATCGGCGAGTACTGGTTCGAGGAGGAGACCGACCCGGAGGCGCTGCGCAAGGCCGCGGAGGCGTACACCGCCGCCACGCGCGACACGGAGCACCGGTTCTACGACAAGGCCCGCTACAAGCTGGCCTGGACGTACTACCGGATGGATTGGTTCGAGGAGTCCGTGGACAGCTTCCTGCTGCTCCTGGACCACTACCAGTCCCACCAGCAGTCCGGCAGCAAGGCGGACGAAGGCGACCTGCGCGCGGAGGCGCTCCAGTACATCGCGCTGTCGCTCGCGGATGAGACCTGGGGCGGCGTGGCGAAGGCCCGCGACCTCTTCGCGAAGCGCGGCGGCCGGCCCTACGAGCCGGAGGTGTACCGGCGGCTGGGCAACGTCTACTTCGACCAGCTCCGCAACCCGGAGGCCATCGCCGCGTATCAGCAGGTGTTGGCCACCGACCCGCTCACCACGGACGCGCCCCGCCTGCAGCAGCGCATCGTCCAGGCCTACGAGCGCGACCGGCGCATGGACCTGTACGCGCGCGAGTCGGAGAAGCTGGCCAACGACTACCTGCCCGGCGGCGCCTGGTACGAGAAGAACAAGGACGACCCGAACGCGCTGTCGCACGCGCAGACGCTCGCCGAGCAGAGCCTCTACTCCGCCGCCGCGTACCAGCACCAGCAGGCGCAGGCCTTCCAGAAGGAGGGCAAGGACGCGGAGGCCAAGGCCACCTACGCCTCCGCGGCGCGCGCGTACGGCACGTACCTGGAGCGCTTCCCGCGCAGCAAGACCGCGTACGCGATGCGCTTCTTCCACGCCGAGTCCCTCTTCAACTCGGACGCGTACGGCGCGGCGGCGAAGGAGTACTCGGCCGTGCGCGACTCCAACCAGGACAACACCTACCGCGACGTGTCCGCGCACAACGCGGTGCTCGCCTGGAAGGCGCAGCTGGACGAGGACGTGAAGGCGGGCCGCGTGCCGGAGCGCAAGCCGCTGCGCGCCAGCGAGCGCCCCAAGGACAGCGCGCACGCGCCCGTGGCCCTGACCCCGACGGAGGCCGCGCTCGTGAAGGCGTCCGACGCGTACGTGGCGCTCCTGCCCAGGGAGGAGGCCGCGCCCGGCATCGCGTACCAGGCCGCGGAGCTCTTCTACACGCACGACGACTTCGCCCAGGCCCGCCCCCGCTTCGAGCGCGTGGTGCAGGCGTACCCGCGAAACCCCGTGGCCGGCTACGCCACCAACCTCATCATCGAGTCCTTCCTCATCGACCAGGACTGGAAGAGCGTGGAGGAGGTCAGCGCGCGGCTCGCCAGCAACGCGCAGGTGGTGGACCCGTCCAGCGAGCAGTACCGCGAGCTGATGAAGTTCAAGCTCGCCGGCCGCTTCAACCTGGCGGACCAGCTGGCCGCGCAGAAGCGCTACGACGAGGCGGCGAAGAAGTACCTCCAGCTGGTGGAGGAGGCCCCCCGCCACGAGTTCGCGGACAAGGCGCTCAACAACGCGGCCGTGGCCTACGAGGAGCTGCGCCGCTTCGACTCCGCGATGAAGCTCTACGAGCGCATCTACCGCGACTATCCGAAGTCGCCGTGGGCGCACACCGCGCTGTTCCGCGTGGCCCTCAACGCGCAGAAGTCCTACGACTTCGACAAGGCCGTCACCAGCTACCAGAAGCTGGTGAAGGACTACCCGAAGGCCGAGGAGCGCGAGGCCGCGCTCTTCAACGCGGCGTCGCTGCTCGAAGGACAGCAGCGCTACGCGGAGGCCGCCGCCGCCTTCCAGCGCTCCGTGGAGCTGTACCCCCACGGGAAGAGCGCGCCGGAGAACCAGTACCGCGCGGCCCGCATCCTGGAGAAGTCGGGCGACACCAAGGGCGAGATCCAGGCGCTGGAGGCCTTCGTCCGCAAGTTCGCGAGCAAGCCGGACCAGGTGGAGCTGGTGGTGGACGCGAAGCGCCGCATGGGCGACGCGTGGAAGAAGCGCGGCAACACGAAGGAGGCCCAGCGCGCGTACACCGCCGCCGCGGACGAGTTCGACCGCCGCAAGCTGAAGCACGACACGCAGCCGCGCGCCGCGGAAGCCGCCGCCTACAGCCGCTTCCAGCTGGCCGAACTGGAGATCCAGCGCTTCGACGCGCTGAAGCTCACCGGCGCTGGCAAGGCGCTGGAGAAGAGCCTCACCAAGAAGACCGAGGCCTTGAAGGCGGTGGACGCCGCGTACATGAAGGTCATCCCGTACAAGCAGCTGGAGTGGTCGCTCGCGTCGTTCTACCGGCTCGGCTACATCCGGGAGCGCTTCGCGGCCTCGCTGCTGGACGCGCCGGTTCCTCCAGATGTGAAGCGCATGGGAGACGACGCGGTCCTGACGTACCAGGACATCCTCACGCAGCGCACCGTGGCCCTGGAGGACGTCGCGGTGGAGAAGTACGCCGCCACGCTCAAGGAGGCGCGCAACCACCGCGTCTCCAACGAATGGACGCGCCGCACGCTGGAGTCCCTCAACCGCTTCCGCCCCAAGGAGTACCCCGTCCTCAAGGAGGCCCGGGGCGCGCTCGCGTCGGACACGGTGTATCCGGATGGCCTGCTGGGCAGCCTCGCCGCGCAGCCCACGCCCGCGCCCGCGCGCGTCGATCCGGACAAGGCGACCCGGCTCACGGAAGGGGGCACGCCATGAACGCGGGCCGCAAGTTCGCGCTCACCGGGCTCGTGCTCTGGCTGTCCGCCTGCGCCTCCGGTCCGGAGACGCGCAAGGATTCAAAGCTCACCGGGCCGGAAGCCGGGCCCGTCACCGCCGTCAGCACGTCGCCCAAGCCGGACGACGCGAAGCCCCAGGCGAAGGAACCGGCGCCGGTGGCGAAGTCGCTCGCGGGGCCGGAGAAGGACTTCACCCGCGCGGTGGAGATCGCCCGGCGCGGCGAGCTGACCATCGCGGAGACCGCGCTCAAGGCCCTGCTGGAGAAGTCCCCGAAGCTGGGCCCCGCGTGGACGAACCTGGGCATCGTGCAGGAGCGCCAGGGCCGCTTCCCGGACGCGGAGCGCTCCTACCGCCAGGCGCTGGCGCTGGACCCGGACCAGGAGGCCGCGTGGGACTGCCTGGTGCGGCTGGTGGCGCGCACCGGCCGCGCGGCGTCGCTGGAGGCGGAGCTGCGCGAGGCGCTGGCGAAGCAGGACTCGGTGGCACGGCGCACGGCGCTGGCGCTGAACCTCCTCTTGCAGAAGAAGCACCCCGCCGCCGTCGCGGAGGCCCGCCGCGCGCTCCAGGTCAGCGAGCAGCACGTGCCCGCCATGCAGGTGCTCGCGCAGGTGTACGCCCGCGAGGGCAAGTACGAGCTGGCGTCCATGGTGCTGGGCAACGCGCTCGCCATCGACGCGCAGGACGCGGCCACGCTCAACGCCCTGGGCCTGGTGCACCTGGGCCTCAAGGAGCGTCCCCAGGCGCTGGAGCGCTTCCGCCAGGCCATCGCGCTCCGGCCGGACTTCGCCGAGGCGCGCAACAACCTGGGCACCCTGCTCAACGAGGGCGAGGACTACGCCGGCGCCCGCGTGGAGCTGGAGGCCTCCGTGAAGGCCGCGCCGGACTTCGCCGCCGCCCACCTCAACCTGGGCAACGCCTTGCGCGGCGAAGGCGACTTCCCCCGCGCCCTGGCCGAATACGAGCGCACGATCCAGCTCCAGCCCGACGCGAAGGACGTGTACTTCAACCTGGGCCTGCTCCACCTGGACCTGGAGCCCGCCGGCATGGACACCCTGGAGCGCCTCCAGAAGGCCGCGTCCTTCCTGGAGCAGTACAAGTCCAGGGGCGGCACCGACGAGCGCACCGCGCAGTACCTCAAGGACGCCCAGAAGGGCATCGACCGGGAGACGCGCCGCCGCGAGCGCGAGCGCAAGGAGGGCCTGAAGAAGGCCGCCGAAGCCGCCGCCCCCGCGAAGGCCCCCGAGGTAAACCCGACC
>NZ_RAVY01000303.1:0-7855 GCF_003611625.1 Corallococcus sp. CA054B | reverse complement strand
CCCCACAACCCCAGGAGCCCCCACATGCGCTTCATGCTCATCCCCCGCCCCTCCACCATCGAGCCCACGCACTCGGACGCGCCCTTCGACGAGGCCGTCTTCATCGCGCAGATGAAATACAACGAGGAGATGCACAAGGCCGGCGTGCTCATCGCCTCGGAAGGCCTCAGCCCCTCTCCGGGCGCGCACGTCGTCTTCAAGGACGGCAAGTCCACCGTGAAGGATGGCCCCTACGCGGAGACGAAGGAGCTCATCGGCGGCTTCTACGTGCTGGAGGTGAAGTCGAGGGAGGAGGCCATCGAATGGGCCCGCCGCTATCCCGGCGGCATGGGCAACGACGACGTGATGGAGGTCCGCCCCCTCACCGGCACCAATGACATCCCGCCGGAGCTGGTGAAGCTCATCGAGAAGGTGGCGCCCACCTGGAGCCAGACGTTCAAGACGTCGTGACCCCTCCGTGACTGCTTCCATCGCCAGCCCGCGGGCACGACGGACTTCTCCGCCTGTGGCACGTACCGCGACGTGACGCGCTGTCTGTACGTCACCAGCGCGCCGTCCTCTACTGCCCGGCCTCGCGCAAGGTCGTCGTGCTGAACGGCGCCCGCTCCCCAGGGGAGGAAGGGGCCACCGCCCCCCTCCGTCCCACCCGCGTCTATACTGCGGCGCGCATGTCCACCCTGCCCGCGTCCGCCCTCGATGCGTCCGAAGCCCCGGCGTCCGTGCGCTTCCAGGGGCTGTGGCTCTTCTCGCCCCGGGCGGACCTGAGCATCCTGCTGCTGCCCACGCTGCTGCTGCTCGCCTCCGTGTGGCTCGCGAGCCTCACCGGCGAGGGCTCGCAGGGGTTCGCCCAGGGGATTGGCCGGTGGACGTCGCAGTACGTCTTCCTCAACGGCACGCACGTCATCCTGACCTTCCTGCTGGTGGGCACGCGGCGGGAGCTGCTGCACACCACGCCCTCCCAGTCCCGGCTGCTCGTGGGCGGCTCGGCGGCGGTGTTCGCGCTCACCTTCGCGCTGCTCGGGTACGCGGACGCCCATGCTCCGCTGCTGGCGCTGCTCCTGGGCGCGGGCATCCACGTCCTCGCGGCGCACCACACGCTGTCGCAGGTGAAGGGGCTCTGGGCCCTGCACGGCCTCCGGGGCCGCGTCGCGGGCGCCCCGCCGCTGTCCGAGTCCGAGCGCACGCTCCAGCGCCAGTTCGTGCCCGTCGCGCTGACCCTGATGATGATCCGCTCCCTGGCGCTGCCCGTCACCAGCGCGCTGGGCTCACGGCCCATGGTCAACATCGGCCAGGCGGAGTCCGGCTCCCTGCCGCATGGCCTCATCTGGGTGCTGCTCGCCGTCTGGGGCCTCTTCGCCGCGAAGCTGGTGCTCGCGCTGCGCGGGCCTCCGGGACAGAGCGGTCCCCGGCGCGTGTACGTCCTGTCCCATGTCGCGGTGGTGGCGGTGTACCTGGTGTGGCCCCTGTGGGGCGCCATCCTGAGCGCGGGCATCCACGGCCTGGAGTACTTCTTCCTCACCGGCCGGATGCTCCAGCCCACGCCCTCGGAAGCCACGGCCCGCCTGCGCGGCCCGCGCGTGTGGGCGGCGATGGTGGCCGTCATGGCGCCCATCATCCTGGTGGGCGTGGCCAACAGCCCCTTCGTCACGCTGGTGGACGGGGTGACGGGGGGCGCGGCCACGGCGTTCCTCCTGAGGCAGCAGCCGCTGTGGTCGCTGGGCGTCATCGCCACCAACGGCGTGGTGCTGGCGCACTACTTCGCGGACGCGTTCCTCTACCGCTTCCGCATCCCCCGCGTGCGCGAGGTGACGCTGCCCCGCCTGGGCCTGGGCTGAGGGGGACTCAGAGCTGGGCCGCCACCAGCCGGGCGTAGGCCCCGTCCTCTTGCACGAGCGTCTCATGGCGCCCCTGCTCGACGATGCGCCCGTTCTCCATCACCAGGATGAGGTCCGCCTTGCGGATGGTGCTCAGCCGGTGCGCGATGACGATGCGGGTGCAGTTCAGTGAAGCCAGCGCGTCCTGGACCCGGTGCTCCGTGACGGAGTCCAGGGCGCTCGTCGCTTCATCCAGCAGGAGGATTTTCGGATCGCGCACCAGGGCGCGGGCCAGGGCCAGCCGCTGCCGCTGGCCTCCGGACAGGGACATGCCCCGGTCCGCCAGCGGCGTGTCGTACTTGAGAGGCATGGCCAGGATTTCGTCGTGGATCTGCGCCTGCTTCGCCGCGGCGATGATGCGCTCCGGGGACGCCGCCGGGTCGCTGAGCGCGATGTTCGCGCGCAGCGTCGTCCCGAAGAAGGACGGCTCCTGCAGGACGATGCCCACCTGCCCCCGCACCGCGCTCAACGACAGCTGCTCCAGGTCCACCCCGTCGTAGAGCACCCGTCCGTCCGTGGGCAGATAGAGCCCCAGCAGCAGGTTCGCGAGCGTGCTCTTCCCCGCGCCGGAGCGCCCCACGATGGCCACCATCTGCCCGGGCTCGATGCGCACGGACACGTCCTGGATGATCAACGGGGACAGGGGACCGAACCGGAACGACACGCGCTCCATCTCGATGCGCCCCTGCAACTGCACCTGGGCCTCCGGCCGCGCCGGCTCGCGCTCCACCGGCGTGTCCAGCACGTCGTCGATGCGCTCGATGTAGCTGCCCACCAGTTGCAGCTGCCCCATCGTGGTGACCAGGTTCGCCAGGGGCGTGAGCAGGGCCACGGCCAGCGCGTTGAGGCTGAGCATCGTCCCCAGGCTCAGCCGCCCCTCCAGGACCTGGAGCGCCCCCATGCCGAGCAGCAGGAGCGGCGCGCTCAGCCGCAGCGTGCCGGTGAGCGCGTCCACCCAGGCGGTCAGCCGGCCTCGGGCCAGCGTGACGTTGAGCACGTCCACGAAGAGGCCGGAGTAGTGCTGCACGGCACGGTGCTCCGCGCCGAACGCCTTCAGCGTCTGCATCCCCGTGAGCATTTCAATCTGGTAGCTCTGGTTGCGCGCGTCCAGGTCCAGGTTGCGCGCCAGCAGGCTGCGCTGCTGGCTCCGGGACACCAGGAACACCCCCACCTGCAACGCGCCCAGGCAGCCCACCAGCAGGGCCGTGCCGGGGCTCGCCACGGCCAGGATGAAGAAGTAGAGCACCACCAGCAGCCCATCCAGCAGCGTGGACACGAGGCCGGAGGAGAGCACCTCGCGCACGGTGGCGGTGACGTTGAGGCGCGCCATCAGGTCGCCCGCGGCGCGCACCTGGAAGAAGGGGTACGCCAGCGACACCAGGTGCTCGAGGAAGCCGAGCGTCATGTCCGAGTCCACCCGCGTGCGCAGCTCCAGCAGCAGGTGGCTGCGCACCAGCGAGGTGAGCAGGTGGAAGCCCACCAGCGCGCCCAGGCCCACGCCCAGGACCAGCAGCAGGTGGTAGTCCCCCCGGGGAACGACGCGGTCCACCACCAGGCCCGTCAACAGGGGGATGGAGAGCATCAGGACCTGCAACATCAACGACAGGACGAACACCCGCGTGAGCGTCTGGGACTGGCGCGCGAACTTCTCCACGTAGCGCGACATGCGCCGGGCCCTGCCCGGGCCGCGCACGAAGCCCTCGCCGGGCTCGAAGAGCAGCGCCACGCCGGTGAAGAACTGCCGGAACTGCTCCATGGACACGAAGCGGCGGCCCTGCGACGGGTCGACGATGTGGACGCCCTCGGGGGTCCACCGCTCCAGGACGACGTAGTGGGTGAACTTCCAGTGGAGGACCGACGCCTCGGGGAGGAAGGGCACCGCGTCCAGGTCGATGGAGACGCCCCGCCCCCGCAGGCCGAAGGCGCGCCCCGCCGCCAGCAGCTGCGCCGCCGCGAGCCCGCCCTGGGCGGCCCCCGTCACGAGCCGCACGTCGTCCAGCACCACGCCCCGGCCGTGGAAGCCCAGCACCATGGCCAGGCAGGCGATGCCGCACTCCGCCGGGGTCATCTGCCGCACCTCCGGGATGCGCCGGCCGCGCACCGCCGCCTGGAGCCGCTTCAGCGCGGGGAAGCGCTCCACGAGCCCCCGTCCGGATTCATCCGTCATGGGGGAGCAGCTCCTTCAGTCCGGGGACGAGCGTGAGCAGGATGCTCTCCGACTTCACCCGCGCCTCCGCCCTCGCGGGCATGCCGTCGTAGTAGTTGAAGGTCCGGCCCTCGCGGACGAACGTCCGCAGCGGCAGCCGCGCGCGCACGAGCACCAGCGCTCCCTCCAGGGGAACGGCGTCCCCCAGCTCCGCGCCCAGGTAGCGCCGCGCCTCCCCGGGCCCGATGATCTGATCTCCCACGGACTCGATGACGAGGTCGCGGTACTCGTAGGCGAAGCCCTGCAGCTCCAGGCGCAGGTCCATGCCCGGCAGGAGCAGCGGCCGGTACTGCCCCGGCAGGAAGGCCAGCACCGCCACCGTCGCGTCGTCCCCCAGGAGCGACAGCGCGCGCACGCCGGAGGCGATGTACTGGCCGGGCTGGAGCCGCAGGTCCCCCACGACGCCCGCGTGGGGCGCGCGCAGCGTGCGCTCCTCCAGCCGGGCCTGGGCCAGCTCGCGCTCGGCGCGGAGGCCCGTGAGCGCCTGACGCGCGCCCTCGTCCGAGGGGTCGCGCAGGTAGCGGACGAGTTGCAGCTCGAACTCGCGGGAGATGCGCGCCAGGGTCCCCTGCTCCTGTTCGGACGCGAAGCGCACCAGCGGCTGGCCCGCGACGACGCGCTGGCCGGGCTGCACGTCCACCGTCAGCACCACGCCGGAGAACGCGACCGTCAGGTCCGTCTTGCCCTCCACGCGGATGAGCGCGGGGCCCGCCGCGTATTCGAAGAGCGTGCCCACGCAGAAGAAGAGCAGCGAACAGGCCAGCGTGCCCACCAGCACCCAGTACGCCCACCGGGTCCACGCGGGGCTGATCCGCAGGACGTCCCCTCCGGACTCCTCGTGGGCCCGCTGCTGATACTCCAGCGCCTCCTTGCGGTACGGGCTCGGCCGGGTCATGGCGTGACCACCTGGGGGGCGACCGTCGCCGGGACGAACACCCGCACCACGACGCCCGAGGGCACCGGCGCGCGGCCCTCTTCCCGGGACACGCTGGCGATGGCCAGCACCATGCGCGAGGCCGCGTCCACCTCCGGCGACAGGTTCTCCACCCTCCCCTCCAGGACCCGCCCCAGCGAGGGCACCTCCACGGACAGCCGCGTGCCCACCGTGACGCTCGCCGACTGGTCCTCTGGAATGGCGAAGCGCACCTGCTGCGTCCCGGTGCGGATGAGGTGGAAGATCGCGCGGCCGGGAGCAACCATCGCCCCCGTGTCCAGGTAGCGGATGGACACCTGCCCGTCGAAGGGCGCCACCACGGCGGCGTCGGAGAGCTTCTGGGCCATCTGCTCCACGCGCGCCTTGCGCTCGGCCACCATCGCCTCCGCCGCGCGCAGGCGGGCCACGGCGGTCTGCTCCTGGTAGCGCGCGGTGGCCAGCTCCTCCTCGGAGAGGGCGCCCAGGGCCAGCTGCTTCGGGTCCGAGCGGCGCTGGAGCCGCTCCTGCATCTCCGTGAGCGCGATGGACGCGATGTGCCGCTCCGCCTCACCCGCCTGGAGCGAGGCCTGCGCCACCGCCAGCTCGCGCTGAAGCGCCCGCGTGTCCAGCCGGGCGAGCACCGCCCCCTGGCGCACGCTGTCCCCCACCTGCGCGTCCATCCGCTCGAGGGTGCCCTCCAGCCGGGCCGCCACGTCCACGCTGCCTCCGGCGACGATGACGCCCAGCCAGCCCTCGCGCCGGGGCGCCTCCGGCACGTGGGACACCCGCTCCCGCGAGGGAGGGTCCCCCGGCCGGGCCGGGGCCGCGAGCCCGCGTCCGCCATGCCACCGGATGAGCAGCAGGGCCCCCAGGAAGACCAGGGTGCCCAGGCCCAGCGCCAATGTCGTGCGTCGTGACATCACACGGAAGTCATGCGGGGCGCGGCTCGCACGGGCTCCAGGGCCAGGACCGAAGGGACGAAGGAAGGTGAGGCGAGTCGCAACAACCCGAGCCCGATGCCGGACAGTCCCAGCATCAGCCCCGGCGCCTCATTGTACTTCGGCAAGCCGCAGCGCCACTTTCCATCCCGTCCCTGCGCCAGCACCCGCGCGGCCCGCGACAGCGCGGCCTGCTTCCAGGCCTCGTCGCCCAGCACCTCGCCGGCCAGGTGGAGGAGCTCCAGGTTGCCCACGTCCCCGTGGCACAGGCAGTGGCTGCCGCCAAAGCCCTCGCGCAGCACGGTGTCCAGCCCCACGGAGATCTCCGACGCGAGCCCGGCGTCCTCCAGGTGCCGCGAGGACAGCAGCCGGCCCAGCGTCACCCCGGCCGCGCCGTTGCACCAGGCCGTGAGGAACGCGCCAGGCACCAGCGGCTCCCCCTCCCGCGACGTGCGCAGGTCGCGCCAGTTGCCGGCCTCCGGAACGAACAGCGTGCGCTCGAAGACGAGCGCCTGGCGGGCCGCCTCCCGGTAGCGCTCGTCCCCGGTGGCCGTGGCCAGCTCCAGCAGGGACCAGATGAACCCCGTCGCGCCGTGGGCCATCCCGGAGAGCTCACAGGAGGCCGCGGGCACCAGCCAGGCCCGGCCGCCGCGCTTGGAGTCGCGCGCCGTCTGGAGCATCCGCTCGCCGCACCTGCGCGCCAGCCGGAGCGCCTCCGCGCTCCCGGTCTGCTGGTGCAGCCGCAACAGCACGAGCGCGCAGCCCGCGACGCCGCTGCACATGTCCAGCGCCTTGTCCGCGTCGATCTTCTCCTCCAGCGCCCCCAGGTTCTCGTGGATGTCGTCCAGCAGCCCGGGCTCCCCCAGCACCGCGGCCAGGTGGCTGAGCACGTAGACATGGGACGCGCGTCCCGCGAGCGCGCCCACGCTGGGGTAGTCCATGGGGTCCGGCGTGCGCCACTGGACGCGCACGGTCTCCGCCGCCTTGCGCGCCAGCGCCGCGAAGTCGCCGCGCCCCGTGACGGCCGACAGGTAGCCGAAGAAGAGCGCCAGCCCTCCCACGCCGTCGTAGAGCCCCGCGTTGATGGGCGACAGCGTCCAGCGCCAGTGCTCCAGGTCCTGGAGGCTCACGCCAATCCAGGTGACGTCCTGGGCGCCGTGGATGGCGCTCGCCGCCAGGTACTCGCCCAGCTGCACCGCGCCCGCGAGGCACGCCTCGGCGGTGGCCGGAGGCGGCAGGGACGCCACGGCCTCCGGGGACGTCCGGGCGGCGGACTCGCGCTCCTTGTCGATGGCCACCATGGATTGGCGGATGAGCGCCACCTGCGCATCGCAGCCCTCGGGGCCCAGCGCCGCCAGCAGCTGGAGCGAGTCCTCCAGGCTGGCGCGCAGGAAGTAGTCCGGCACGCACCGGCCCTGGCTGTCCCAGACGTGGCGCGAGCCGGGCCGGGCGGTGAAGACGGGCACGTCCCCCAGCCGCAGGTCCTCGTGCTCGAGGGGCGCCAGGCGCCCCATCGAGGGACGCACGCGGACCTCCGCCCACAGCTTGTCCAGGGCCTGGTCCCGGTCGAGCGCGTCGTGGAGGAAGTCCGGGTGGAGGCTCTCCTGCAGGAGGAAGCCGTAGCGCATCGTCGCCCGGGCGATGTGCCGCACCTCCACCTCCTGGAAGTCCCGGAGCATGCGGGCCACCTCGTCGCGGTGGCGGCACAGGTGCATGTACGTCTCCCGGAACCCGCTCACGATGGAGTCCACGAACTCGGTGACGTCCACCGGCTTGCCGTGGAGCAGGGCGCGGTTGTGGGCCCCCGACGTGGCCATCTGCCGGTGCACCACGCGCATCGTGTCCTGGGCGCGGTCCTCCACCGTGGCGGAGGCGTGGGGATACAGCTGCCCGGCCTCACCCCCCAGGCCGCTCAGGTCCACCC
>NZ_RAVY01000302.1:0-7903 GCF_003611625.1 Corallococcus sp. CA054B | reverse complement strand
GGTTCAGAGGGAGTGGAGTCCTGCGGCCGCTGCGCGCGGCTGGCGCTCGTGCTTCGCGCTCCGGTCAGCAACGAGCGCATGGGCACGATGGGCGTGGGCGCGGGGGCCTCTTCCTCCTCACGCATGACCCCGGCCCGGCGAACGACGGGCGTGGGCGCGCGCTCCTCGTCCTCGGAGAGAGAGGTGGGACGGCGCACGATGGGCGTGGGGGCCGGCGTGCTCGTGTCGTCTTCTTCCACCTCCACCGGCCGGCGCACGACCGCCGTCGCTCCGGAGGAGCCATCCTCGGAGGCGCGGGCCTCCGCATCCGAATCCCCGGCGTCGCCCCCGCTGACCTCCTTCAAGCCGAGGGCCTTCACCAGGGGACTCGTCACCATCTCCGTGGGCGGAGCCGGCTCCGCGCCACGGCCCCCCAGCGGTTCCGATTCGACGTCCTTCACGAAGTCGTCGGTCGTCTGGGGCGCGGCCTCGGGCTCTGGAGGCTGCGTGGCTTCCCTGCTCGCGGGGGCCGGAGCCTCCTGGGTGGACTCGCGCAGCGGCAGGCCCATGACCATGGGCACTTCGTCCGGCCGCATGTCCGGCTCGGTCTTGACGAGCCGGGTGTCCATCCCGTCGTCCAGGGCCATGCCCATCACCACGGGCGCGTCCTCCGGGCCTTCCTTCGCGGGGGACGGGTCGGCTTCGTCGGACGCGGCCTGGACGGCGGGCTTCGCGGGCGGCCTGGGCGCCGGAGCGGGCTGGGACGCCTCCGGCATGCCCAGGCTCGCGAGCCGGTTCGTGGGCGTGCCCGTCATCGTGACGTCAGGCGGCTCGCTGGCGGCTTCGACCGGGACGTGGCCGCGCTTCTCCAGCAGCGAGTCATAGAGGTCCAGCAGCTGGCCCCGGATGAGGCCCGCATCCAGCACCTTCTCCGCGAACGCGCGCCCGGCCTTGCCCAGCGCCACGCGGCGGGGCACGTCGCGCGCCAGGTCCAGGATGCGCTCGGAGAGGGCGCGGCTGTCGCCCGGGGGAAAGAAGATGGCCGCGTCCTTCGGAATCAGCTCGCGGGTGACGGGCAGGTCCGCGGCGATGACCGGCCGGCCGGCGGCCAGGTACTCGGAGACCTTGGCCAGCGGTCCGCCCTGGAGCCGGTTGCGCTCCGAGTCATCCAGCGGCAGCACGCCCACATCCGCCAGCGCCAGCACCTTGACCAGGTCGTCGTGCGCGACGGGCGGCTGGAAGTCGACCTTCTCCTTGATGCCCAGGTCGTTGACCAGGTCCTCCAGGTGGGGCTTCCAGTCCGGATGGTGGGCGCCCACCAGCGTCAGGCGCACGTCCACCTGCTGGGCCGCGAGCGCGGTGGCGCGCAGGAGGGTGGGCAGGCCCTGCCAGCCCACGTGGCTGCCCAGGTACATCATCCGGAGCGGAGAGCCGTCCGGGGCGCCGAGCACCTCCGGGTCGTACGGCTTCAGGTCCACGGGGGCGCGGAGGGTCCGCAGCTGGTCCTCCGCCGCGCCCAGCCCCTGGATGAACGCGCGCGTCGTCTGCGAGCCGGTGACGACGAGGTCCGCGTTCATCAGGCAGAACAGCTCCTGGCGGCGGATCTTCGACAGGAAGCGGCGGTCGCCGTCCGTCTGGGGATGGGTGTAGCGCAGCTCCTGGGACGGGAACGTCTGCGCCTCATAGATGAGGCGGTAGCCGTAGTCCGCCTTCAGCTCGCACAGCGCGTACCCCCCGAAGGGGTCCGTGAAGTGGGCGAGGGCGTAGTCCTCGCTTTCGAGCTGGCGGCGAACGGCCCGTTCAAAGGACTGGATGCGCGACGCCAGGTCCCCGGAGCCTACCGGGACGCGGAGCAGCCGGGCGCCCTGGTACTTCTCGATATGGGAGTGGTCGGGCGTCTTCGCCGACAGCACCACCACTGAGAAGCGATCAGGCAACGCCTTCAGATACTCGGTCAGTCGGCGTGAGGAGCCAGACGGGCCGGGGATGACGTCGAAGCTGCACAGGAGAAGTCTGGGCAGGTCACTCAAGCGGTCGCAGGATACTTGGACCGGGGTGAGGTGTCATCGGGCGTGACGGATGAAGAAGGGGGTCGGCGGAACAACACATCCCGTGACGGATGCGTTGACCCCCTGTATGCCGCGTCATAACGAGGCGAGGTGTCCATGGATGAGCGGAAGGGCGTCACCGTGAGCTACCTGCGGCAGCTGGCCCGGAAATATCTCCGGGAGGGAGCTGGCGCGTCCCGCGGGCGGGAGCTGGTCTCCTCTCTGGCCGAGCGCATTCCCGCCCTGGGGCGGCTCGCGCGCATGGCCGGCCTGGCGACGTCCCGGCGCGGCTCCGGTGACGTGGGCGGCGAGGAGCGGGTCCTGGATTCCGGCCCGGCGGATTCCCGCGACGCCAAGGGCCCGACGTCCGAGTCCGTGCCCCTGCCTTCGCCTGAAAGCGCCGCCGCGCCGCAGGCACGAGAACTTTCCGAGGAGCCCATCACGGAGCCCAGCGGCGGCCCCAAGACGCGGCCCGCGCGCGTGGTGACGTTCCCCTCCCGCGGCAAGGCGCGCCGCGACCCGAACGAAGAGGACACGCTGCCCCTGGCGCCGGAAGCGCCCACGCCGCGCCCGTCGAGCGCTCCCAAGGAGGACGCGCCCGCCGCCGCGAAGCCCGCGCCCGCGAGTGAGCCGCCGCATGCCGCCGAGCCCCTGGTGGAGGGGTTCTTCGTGACGAAGATGGCGGGGGAGAAGGAGGCTCGCCGCCATCATCTATTGGAGGAGCAGTCGCCGCGCCTCCCTCCGGCGGACGCGTCGCCCGAGCGCAACGAGCACCTGGCCATGCTGCCCCTGGACTACCAGGACGACGCGATGGTGCTGCTCGCGAGGGATCCGCACACGCTCTTCGTCTTCTGGGACTTCAGCGACGCGAGCCGGAACCGGGCGCTGGACGAGCTGCCGGCGCCGCGCGCGGTGCTGAAGGTGTTCGACGGCGAGGGCGTGTCGCGCGAGGTGGACTTCGCGCTGGAGTCGCGCAGCTTCTATCTGCAGGGCATGACGCCCGGGCGCACGTACCGGGTGGAGGCGCACTTCGTCGGCTCGGATGGCCGGTCGCGCCGCATTGGACATTCGTCCAATCGGGCCACGCTGCCGCCCGCGGGGCCGTCGGCGGACACGTCCATCCGGTTCCTGCGCATGGCGCCTCCGCCGGTGGTGGACCGGCTGCGCGAAGCAGTCCCTGTGGCGGCGTCCGCGCGTGTTCCCCGGGTGGAGGAGCGCGAATACGTCACCTGGCGCCGGGTGCAGTTGCCGGGGAGCGCCGGGGTGGTGGACGTGCCGGAGGTCCACCGCGAGCGCACCGAGGCCTATGTCGATGCGCCGCGCGTCCCCGGGGCTTCGGACCAGCGCTACGTGGAAGAGGCGTATCTGGAGAGCGCGCCGCGAGCGCCGGGGGCATCGGACCAGCAGTATGCGCGCGTGGGGGAGGCGACGCTGGGTGAGGGCGCGGTGCTGGCCCCGTCTCGTGCTCCCGGGGCATCGGATCAGCGTTATCTGGCCGTGGAGTTGGCTCCGGGCGCTTCGGACCAGCGCTACGACGTGGCGTCTCCGTATCTGGAAGTTCCGCGTGCACCGGGTGCTTCGGACCAGCGCTACGACGTGGCGACTCCGTATCTGGAGGTGCCGCGCGCGCCGGCCGCGTCGGATCAGCGGTACGGACAGGCGCAGCTGCCGGGCGGCGTCTCGGAGTACCGCTATCTGGAGGTGCCGCGTGCACCCGGCGCTTCGGACCAGCGGTATGTGGCGGGAGGGCAGGGGACTTCGGACCAGCGCTACCTGAGCGTGCCTCGTGCCGCGGAAGCTTCGGACCAGCGGTATCTGACCGTGCCTCGTGCCTCGGGTGCGTCGGACCAGCAGTACTTGAGTGTTCCTCGGGCCGCAGGGGCTTCGGACCAGCAGTACCTCACCGTGCCGCGTGCGGCGGGCGCTTCGGATCAACGCTACCTGTCCGTGGATCGCGCCACGGGCGCTTCGGATCAGCAATACCTGACGGTGCCTCGGGCCGCAGGGGCTTCGGATCAGCGCTACTTGTCCGCGGATCACATCGCGGGCACTTCGGATCAGTCCGGCGTGGCGCGTGCGGCCGGGGGCTCGGATGCCTGGTCCCCGGAGTCACCGCGTTCACGGGGTGACGTGCTTGAAGCGCGGGACCTCCCGTCGCCGCGTCCCGCCGAGACAGCGGCTCCGGTGGGCGCCGAAGGTGCCTCGGGCCCATCGACTCAGGGCTCGGCCTCCACGGATTCGTGGCGGCCCGCGGAGCCCGAGTCTCCCAAGGACCCGTGGGCCTTGAGTGTCGCGCGCGGTCCCTCCGCGTCCGAACAGCGCGCCCTCGACAAGGCTCGCGAAGCCGCGCGACGGGCTGCACTGGCCTCCGTGCCCGTGAGCCCTTCGCCCGCGAAGGCCGAGGCTCCCACGGCTCCGGCTCCGAAGGCGGAGACCCCGGCGGCTTCGAGCGCCGTGGCTCCCAAGGCGGACGCCGTGAAGTCCCCGCCCGCCGCGCCTCCGAAGGCGGCCCAGAATCCACCGGAGCCCAAGCCCTCGGGCTCCAAGTCCTCCACCAGGTCCCGGCCCTCGCGCCGTGGACGGAAGTGAACCCGTACGGCCTCTCCGACCGACCTATGAGCCTGGGCTCCCTCGCGCTGGTTCTTCACGCGCACCTGCCGTTCGTCCGCCATCCCGAATACGAAGACTTCCTCGAAGAGGACTGGCTCTACGAAGCCATCTCCGAGACGTACCTGCCGCTCTTGCGCGTGTTCGACAGGCTGGTCGAGGACCGCGTCCCCTTCCGGGTGACGATGACGCTCTCGCCCACGCTCGTGTCGATGCTCAACGACGAGCTGCTGCGGGAGCGCTACGCCCGGCGGCTGGATTCGCTCTGCGAGCTGGGCGCCCGCGAGGTGCACCGCACCCGGGACGACCCCACCTTCCACCCGCTGGCCGTCTTCCACCGCGACCACTTCGAATCGCTGCGGCTCGCGTACCACAACCACTACCGGCGCGACCTGGTGGCCGCGTTCCGCAGGCTCCAGGACTCCGGCCACCTGGACATCCTCACCTGCAACGCGACCCATGGCTTCCTGCCGCTCATGCAGCAGACGCCGGAGGCCGTGCGCGCGCAGGTGACGGTGGCCGCGAACCACTACCGCCAGAACTTCGGCCGCGACCCCGCCGGCATCTGGCTGGCCGAGTGCGGCTACTACCCGGGCCTGGAGCGCATCCTCTCCGCCGAGCGCATCCGCTACTTCTTCGCGGACACGCACGCGCTCACGGACGCCACGCCCCGCCCGCTGCACGGCCCCTATGCGCCCATCTTCACCGAGCCGGGCGTGGCCGCCTTCGCGCGCGACCCGGAGAGCAGCCAGCAGGTCTGGAGCACCGAGCACGGCTACCCCGGCGACCCCGTCTACCGCGAGTTCTACCGGGACATCGGCTGGGACCTGGACCTGGACTACATCCGGCCCTTCATCCAGCCCACCGGCGACCGCAAGAACACCGGCTTCAAGTACTTCCGCATCACCGGCAAGACGAACGACAAGCAGCCCTACGACCCGGCCGCCGCCCGCGAGCGCGCCTGGGTCCACGCGGGCAACTTCCTCTTCAACCGCGAGCGCCAGTTCGAATACCTCGCGTCGCGCATGGGCGGCCGCAAGCCCGTGGTCGTCGCGCCCTATGACGCGGAGCTCTTCGGCCACTGGTGGTTCGAGGGCCCCCACTTCATCGACGCCCTCATCCGCCAGGCCGCGCGCAACCCCAGCCGCTTCACGCTCATCAGCCCGCTGGACGACCTGCGCGAGCACCCGGAGAACCAGGTGGCCACGCCGCCCATGTCCTCCTGGGGCGCGGGTGGCTACGCGAACATGTGGCTGGACGGGACCAACGACTGGATCTACCGGCACCTGAACCACGCCGCGCGGCAGATGGTGGAGCTGGCCCGGGACTTCCCGGACGCGCCGTCCCTCAAGCGCCGGGCGCTGAACCAGGCCGCGCGCGAGCTGCTGCTGGCGCAGTCCTCCGACTGGGCCTTCATCATGAAGACCGGCACCATGGTGGACTACGCCGTGCGCCGCACGAAGGAGCACCTGCAGCGCTTCCTGCGCCTGCACGACCAGGTGCGCGCCGGAACCGTGGACGAGTCGTGGCTGTCCCACGTCGAAGGCCGCAACAACCTGTTCCCCGAGCTGGACTACCGCGTCTACCGGCCCGGTTGAGCGGTCCGGGAACAGGCGGCCGGGCCGGGGGTTCACCTTCCGTCACCGGACACTGTCGTTCCGGTTGCGGGGCTTCGTTTCCGCTTTAGGTTGAGGAATCCATGACCCACACGCTCCCTCCGTTCCGTCGCAAGCTCGTGGCCGCCGTGCTGGTGTTGGCGTCGCCCACGCTCGCCCTCGCGCAGGCTCCCGCTCCCCAGCCGCCCGCGCCCAAGACGCAGCAGGCGGCCTCCGGTCAGGCCGGCAACCTCCAGCCCGCCACGCGTGAGGCCCAGTCGCTGGCCTCGCTGGCGCCCCTGGTGGAGTCGGTGAAGTCCGCCGTGGTGAACGTGGACGTGCAGGCCCGTCCGCAGATGCCCGAAGGCATGGAGGACAACCCGCTCTTCGACCGGTTCTTCGGAGGCAACGGGAGGGGCCGCGGCGGCCGCACCGAGCGCGAGCAGATCCGCCAGGGCGCCGGGTCCGGCTTCATCATCGACCCCAAGGGCCTGGTGCTCACCAACAACCACGTCATCGAGGACGCGGTCACCATCACCATCCGCCTGGACGACGGCCGTTCGTTCACGGGCGAGGTGGTGGGCCGCGACCCGCTCACCGACGTGGCCGTGGTGAAGATCAAGGAGAAGGTGGATCAGCTCCCCTCCGTGAAGCTGGGCGACTCCGACGCCGTGCGCGTGGGCGACTGGGTGCTGGCCATCGGCAACCCGTTCGGCCTGGCCTCCAGCGTGAGCGTGGGCATCCTGTCCGCGCGCGCCCGTGAAATCGGCGCCAGCGTGTACGACGACTTCCTGCAGACGGACGCGGCCATCAACCCCGGCAACTCCGGCGGCCCGCTCTTCAACATGAAGGGCGAGGTGGTGGGCATCAACACCGCCATCGTCGGCGGTGGCACAGGCATCGGCTTCTCCGTGCCCAGCAACCTCATCAAGGCGCTGCTGCCGCAGCTGGAGAAGGAGGGCGCCGTCACCCGAGGCTGGCTGGGCGTGGGCATCCAGCCCCTCACGCGCGAGCTGGGCCAGGCGCTGAAGCTGTCGGTGAGCGAGGGCGCCATCCTCACGCAGATCACCCCCGACTCCCCGGCGGCGAAGGCCGGGCTCAAGCCGGACGACGTGGTGGTGGCCGTGGACGGCAAGCAGGTGCGCTCCGACAGCGATCTCACCCGCACCGTGGCGCTCAAGAAGCCCAACTCCGTCGCGACGCTGACCCTCTACCGCGACGGCAAGAAGCAGGACGTCAAGGTGACCATGGGCACCCGGCCGGACCTGGAGGGCCTGTCCAAGAAGAAGCCGGGGGCCACCGACGAGCAGGACAGCTCGCGCCGCGTGGGCGTGTCCCTGCAGGACCTGGATGCCCGCACGGCGTCCCAGGCGGGCTTCACCGAGCGCGCTGGCGCCCTCATCACCGACATCGTCCCGGGCTCGCCCGCGGACCGCGCGCAGCTGACGCCGGGCATGCTGGTGGTGGAGGCGAACAAGAAGCCCATCGCGAGCGCGAAGGAGCTGGCGGCGGCCATCCGCGCCGCGCCCAAGGGCAGCACGCTGCTGTTGCGCGTGGCCGGCCCGGGTGGCGGACGCCTGCTGCGCGCGCTGACCGTGCCCTGAGCTTGGGATGAGCGTCAACTACGTCTCATTGGGTGACAGCACGGCGGTGGGGGTGGGGGCGTCGCAGGGC
>NZ_RAVY01000301.1:0-7903 GCF_003611625.1 Corallococcus sp. CA054B | reverse complement strand
TCATTGCATCCGCGGACGTGGTGTGGGCCGACGAGACACCCGTGCGCGTGCTGGACGTGAAGAAGACGCGCCAAGGCTACCTTTGGACTTTCCTCACCCAGACGGCGCAAGGTGAGTGGCTCTTGGGCTACCGCTTCAGCCTGGGCCGGGCCAGCACGACGCCGAAGGAAGTCCTGGGCGGCACCCGGGGCGCCCTCGTGGTGGATGCCTATACCGGCTACAACGCGGTGACGCTGCCCGAAGGCCGCGTACGCGTCGGGTGTTGGGCCCACGTGCGCCGCCGCTTCTTCGAGGCGCTGCCTACCGCGCCCGAGGCCCGCGAGGCCTTGGACTTCATCCTCGCCCTCTACCGCGTGGAAGCCCTGGCTCGCGAAGCGGGCGTCGTGCGCACCGACGCGCACCGCGAGCTGCGCCAGCAGCAGAGCCTCCCCGTCCTCTCGGCGCTGCGTGCGTGGATGGAATCGCAGGCCCCGCGCCACCTGCCCAAGGGGCCTATGGGCCAGGCCCTTTCCTACGCCCTGAAGCAATGGGACGCCCTGACGCGATTCTCTTCCGACGCGCGCCTGCCCCTGGACAACAATCGCTCCGAGGCGGCGCTGCGCAAAGTGGCCCTGGGCCGGAAGAACTTCCTCTTCGTCGGCCATGAGGCCGCGGGGGAAAACCTCGCCGGCCTCTACGCTCTCGTCGCCACCTGCGAGGCCAACCAGGTCAATCCCGAGGCCTACCTCGCGGACATGCTACTGCGCGTGCAGACGCATCCCCACTCGCGCATTGGTGAGCTGCTACCCTACGAGTGGATGCGGCGACGCGCCGCCGACCCGCCCGATTCGCCCCGCCAGCTCAGTCCCTGAAGAGCTGACTCCTCGCGGCGCTCGCCGAGCACGGTCCACGTCTGTCATCAAGTGTCCCGGCACGTCATTGGCCGGACGGTTACCGTTGTAGCTGCCTGTCATGTTGGGCAGCAGATTGAAGGGCGAGTACGTCGACACGACGTGGCTGATGGCCCCGCCCCAACTGTCGTGCTCCCAGAGGTACTTCCCCAGGGCCCGGCGCAGGTCATTCAGCGTCGTGCGCGTCGTCTCGTGCGTCAGGATGGCTTCGGCGTGCTCCTGCTCCAGTTCCCGGTTGCGCTGACACCGGCTGTCGGATTCGTACACGAGGTGTTCGTGGAGATCCGTGCGCGACTGGAAGCCCTTCCAGTGCGCCTTGGCCACCGTGTTCGTCAGGCCGAGCGTGGGCTCGAAGGAGCCCAGCTTCGTGCCCTTCGGGAAGGACCACGGCTTGGATGCGATCCACGCCCGCAGGGTGTTCCGCATGCCGACCTTCGTCAGGTGCGGGAGGCGCGCGCGGTGATTCTGGGTCGCGTGCGTGTACGCGGCATCCGCCACCGCCACGGCCTCCGAGTCCTTCAGCAGGACCGAGTTGATCTCCACCGCCATCGCGAGCCTCCCGGGCAAACCAGGCGTCGCAGCCTATTCCACCAGGGATGCGCCGTGCGCTGGGTGGACCGGGACTTCGCGGGTGTCGCGCCCGGCCCTACTTGCGCGGTCGCATCCGGAAGGCCACGAAGGACGCCATGTCCGGGAAGCCGAAGTACGGGTTCTTCTGGCGGATGGCCTCCATCTGGGCCACCGGCACGTCCGCGTAGTCGTGCCCGGGGTACAGCCGCGCGGTGTCCGGCACCTTCGAGAGCACCTGCGACAGCGAGCGGTACATGTCCTCCGGGTTGCCGCCCGGAAAGTCGCACCGGCCGCACCCGTTGATGAAGACCGTGTCCCCGGACACGAGCGCGTCCTCCGCCAGCAGGCAGTGCGACCCCGGCGTGTGCCCGGGCGTGTGCAGCGCATGGAACGTGCGCGCGCCCACCGGCACCGCATCGCCCGCCTTCAGGAGCTTGAGCGCGTCCCCACCCCGCTTGCGCAAATCGCTGGAGAAGGCGACCTCCTCCGCCTGCGCGTACACCGGCACGTCGTGACGCGAGAGCAGCTCCTCGAGGCCGTTGATGTGGTCGCCATGGCAGTGCGACACGAACGCGCCCACCACGCGCTTGCCGTCCTGCGCCACCGCCGCCTCGATGGCCGGCACGTCCCACGCCGGATCCACCACCACCACCTCCGGGCCGTCCTGGGGACCCACGAGGTAGACGAAGTTGTCCATCGGTCCGAGCTTGAGCTGACGCACGTACGGCGTGGGCATGGTTGTCCTCCTGACGGCCAGTCTACGCCCCAGGCTTGCCGCCCCGGGGCCAGTTCCCTTTGAATGCCACTTTTTGATGCCCCACGCCGTCAGGAGGTCTCCGTCCGTGAAGCGCCTGCCCACCCTGCTCGCCTGTTCGCTGCTGGCCAGCGCGAGCGCCTCCGCCGCGGGGCGGACCGCCTCCACGTTCCGCTACAAGCCGTCGCCGGACGACGAGCGCCCCGTCATCGTGGATGCCACCATCGGGCCCCAGGGCAGCGACTTCGCCATGCGCCTGAAGTTCAACAAGGACCCCTTCGGCGAGGAGTGCAAGCAGCGCTGCGCCAACATCACCCTCTTCCTGGACACCGACTCCAGCGTCCAGTCCGGCCTCCACCTGCCCGCCAACAAGGCCCCGGAGAACGGCGCCGACCTGGCGGTCGTCATCCAGGGCGTGCGGGAGTACAAGCGCCAGGACGCGCCCCCGGAGATGACCCTGCGCGTGAAGATCCGCCAGCTGAACTCGGACGCCACCAGCGCGGACGGGGGCGAGCTGCTCGCGGACCTCAACCACCGGCAGGACCCGGAGCGCATCCAGACGGACGGCACCACGGTCTACCTGCTGGTGGACGCCACCAGCGCGCTCCTGCCCTCCGCCCGCAGGGTGCGCGTCATCTACCACCCGCCGGGAAGCAAGGCCCTCACCGCCACCATCAACGGGATGGCCGGCGGCGGCTCCGGCCGGGGCGTGCAGATCTTCAAGCGAGGCAAGGGCTGGGGCCGCGCCCCTGACGCGGAGGGCAAGAAGCCCCGCGCCAACGCCGACGGCGACAACGGCTAGTCCAAGCAGCCCGCCAGCCATGCCCGGCCCTACTCCCCTCGGAATTCCGGGGGGTTGGCGGTGGGTTTCAAGCAGGCAGAGGACTGTACGGACGTGCAGAAGTTTCGGGCTGGAGCCGACGCAACCACCCGAATTCGTTCTCAATGTCAGAGGCCCATGGTAGTCCCGCCCATCTGACGTCGAGGGTCCGACCCGACTGGTAGTCGCAGCGCGCACGGCTTGCCGCCCGCGCGCCGCGTCACGCCTGGCCGGTGGGCCCGTGTGAAACCCATCTGGATTCCATGACCATGCTCGCAGAAGCCGATACGAAGTCGCGCAAGAAGCAGGGAGGCCCGGCAGGGGGCGGAGGAAAGGGAGGCGGCGGTGGCGGGTCCGGCGCCGGTGGCGGGGACAGCCTGCCCGCGGGCCTGGCCGAGGAAGCGCGCCGCCGGTACCTGAACTACGCCCTGTCGGTCATCACCTCGCGCGCCCTGCCCGACGTGCGCGACGGCCTCAAGCCGGTGCAGCGCCGCATCCTCTACGGCATGTGGAACGACCTGAACCTGTCGTTCGACACGAAGTACCAGAAGTGCGCGCAGGTGGTCGGCGCCATCATGGGCCGCTACCACCCGCACGGCGACACGGCCATCTACGACGCGCTCGTGCGCATGGCGCAGGACTTCTCCCTGCGCTACCCGCTGGTGGACGGCCACGGCAACTTCGGCTCGCTGGACGGCGACTCCGCCGCCGCCTACCGCTACACCGAGTGCCGCCTGGAGAAGCTGGCCACGGAGCTGTTGGGTGAGCTGGACAGCAAGACGGTCCGCTTCCGCCCCAACTACGACGGCACCCGCGACGAGCCCGTCGTCATCCCGGCGCGCGTGCCGCAGCTCTTGATGAACGGCACCACCGGCATCGCGGTGGGCATGGCCACCAACATCCCGCCCCACCACCTGGGCGAGCTGGTGGACGCGCTCCTGGCGCTCATCAACGACCCGGAGCTGCAGACCAAGGACCTGCTCAAGTGGATCAAGGGGCCGGACTTCCCCACCGGCGGGCAGATCCTCAACGACAAGAAGGAGCTGCGCGAAATCTACGAGACGGGCCAGGGCTCCGTCCGCATCCGCGGCGAGTACAAGCTGGAGGAGATGAAGCGCGGCGGTCAGATGATCGTCGTCACCTCCATCCCGTACACGGTGAACAAGTCCACGCTCGTCGCGAAGATTGGCGAGCTGGTGCGCGACCGCAAGCTGCCCCTCATCACCGACGTGCGCGACGAGTCCACCAAGGACGTGCGCATCGTGCTGGAGGTCAAGAAGGACGCCAACCCCGAGCTGGTGATGGCGTACCTCTACAAGCACACGCCCCTGCAGACGAACTTCGGCGTGAACCTGACGTGCCTCGTGCCGTCGGAGAACCCGGACGTCGGCACGCCCAAGCGCCTGGACCTCAAGTCCATGCTCCGCTACTTCCTCGACTTCCGCCTGGAGGTCGTGACGAAGCGGTTCGAGCACGAGCTGGCGGAGCTCAAGCGGCGCGTCCACATCCTGGAAGGCTTCGAGAAGGCCTACGACGCGCTGGATGAGATCATCCGGATCATCCGCCAGTCGGAAGGCAAGCAGGACGCCGCCCAGAAGTTGATGACGCGCTTCAAGATGGACGAACTCCAGGTGGACGCCATCCTGGAGATGCGCCTCTACAAGCTGGCCCGCCTGGAGATCCTCATCGTCCAGAAGGAGCTCAAGGAGAAGCGCGCGGAGATCAAGCGCATCGAGGGCATCCTCAAGGACGCGAAGAAGCGCTGGGCCGTCATCCACGACGAGCTGACCGGCCTCAAGGCCGCGTACACCGACAAGCGCCGCACGCGCATTGGCGGCGCGGGCGCGGAGGAGATGGAGTTCTCCGCGGAGGCGTTCATCGCGGACGAGGACGCCCACGTCGTGATTACGCGCGACGGGTGGATCAAGCGCGTGCGCGAGGTGAAGGATCCGTCCACCACCCGCCTGCGTGAAGGCGACGCGGTGATGGCGGTGCTCGCCGGCAGCCTGAAGGCGAACCTGGTGCTGTTCAGCAACTTCGGCACCGCCTACGTCACCCGCTTCAACGACGTGCCGGCCTCCACCGGCTACGGCGACCCGGTGCAGAAGCTGTTCAAGTTCGACGACGGCGAGCGCGTGGTGGGCGCCCTGTCCCAGGACGCCCGCCTGCCCCAGCCGGAGAAGCTGGTGGCGGTGACGCGCCAGGGCCTGGGCCTGCGCTTCCTCCTGGCGCCGCACACCGAGGTGTCCACCCGCGCCGGCCGCCGCTACGCGAAGACGGGCGAGGGCGATGAGATCATCGGCACGCAGCCGGTGGGCGACAAGGACCTGCTCGCCATCCTCACGGAGAAGACCAACGCCCTCGTCTGCAAGGTGGCGGAGGTGAACGAGCTCGCCGGTCCGGGCAAGGGCGTCCAGGTCATCAAGGTGGACCCGGGCGACAAGGTGGTGGACTTCCTCGCGGCGCCCGCCAGTCAGAAGGACGCCACGCTGGAGTTCGAGACGCAGAAGGGCCGCAAGCTGCACCTGTCACCGGCGAAGTTCGGCGTGACGGGCCGCGGCGGCAAGGGCCACGAGATGTCCAAGCGCGACACGGTGAAGGAGGTGGCGAAGCCCGTCACCTTCGTGCCGCTGCCGGAGAAGAAGGAGTAGCGGGAAGGCCATGGCGACCAAGAAGGAAAGCTACACAGGCGCGGACATCCAGGTCCTGGAAGGCCTGGAGCCGGTGCGCAAGCGCCCGGCCATGTACATCGGTGGCACCGACAGCACGGGCTACCACCACCTCCTCTGGGAGATCGTCGACAACTCGGTGGACGAGGTCATCAACGGCTTCGCGTCCCTCATCGAAGTCACGCTCCACAAGGGCGGCAAGTCCATCACCGTCGTGGACAACGGGCGCGGCATCCCCGTGGACATGATGCCCAAGCACAAGAAGCCCGCCGTGGAGGTCATCCTCACGACGCTGCACGCGGGCGGCAAGTTCGAGCAGGGCAACTACATCCACTCGGGCGGTCTGCACGGCGTGGGCAGCTCCGTGGTGAACGCGCTCACCAGCAAGCTGCTCATCGAAATCAAGAAGGACGGCAAGCGCCACGTGCAGTCGTACGCGCGCGGCAAGGCGACCAGCGCCCTCAAGGTGGAGGGCCCGGCGCGCGGCACCGGCACGTCCATCACCTTCGAGCCGGACGCCGAAATCTTCGGCGAGAAGCAGAAGTTCGACGCGGCCCTGGTGCGCGAGCGCCTGGAGGCGAAGAGCTACCTGCACAAGGGGATGACCGTCGTCTGGAAGGACGAGACGGCCACGCCCGCCGTGTCGGAGACATTCAAGCACGACGGCGGCATCGCCGAGTACCTCACCAAGGTCGTGTCGGAGCGCCAGAAGCCCATCGTCCCCGCGGGCAGCACGCCGTTCTACTTCTCGCGCGACAACGAGGTCCGCCTGGAGGTGTCGCTGGCGTGGACGGAGGCCACGGACGAGCACATCCGCTCGTACGTCAACGGCATCCCCACGAACCTGGGCGGCACGCACGAAGCGGGCTTGAGGGCGGCCATCGTCAAGGCGATGCGCAACTACATCGAGACGCACGGCCTGACGCCCAAGGGCGTGTCGCTCACCGCGGAGGACATCCGCGAGGGCATCACCGCCATCCTCTCCGTGTACGTGGTGGAGCCCCAGTTCCAGGGGCAGACGAAGGGTCGCCTCAACAACCCGGAGACGACGGCGCAGGTGGACGGCGCCGTCCGCCCGGTGCTGGAGAAGTGGTTCAACGACAACAAGTCCATCGCGGAAGCGCTGCTGGCGCGCATCATCCTGGCCGCCCGAGCGCGTGAAGCGTCCCGCGCGGCCTCCGCCGCCATCAGCCGCAAGTCCGCGGTGAGCCACCGGTTGAACCTCCCCGGGAAGCTGGCGGACTGCTCGTCCACGGACCCCGCCTCCAGCGAGCTGTTCATCGTGGAAGGTGACTCCGCAGGCGGCTCCGCCAAGCAGGGCCGGGACCGGCGCACCCAGGCCATCCTCCCCTTGCGCGGCAAGGTGCTCAACGCGGAGCAGGCGTCCACCGACAAGGTGGCCACCAACAAGGAGCTCCAGGACATCGTCAGCGCGCTGGGCTGCGGCATCGGCTCCGACTTCGACATCACGAAGCTGCGCTACGGCCGCGTCTTCCTGCTGATGGACGCGGACAGCGACGGCCACCACATCGCCACGCTGCTGCTCACGTTCTTCTACCGGCACCTGCGGCCGCTGATTGAAGCGGGCGCCGTGCACATCGCCCAGCCGCCGCTGTACCGGGTGGACATCGGCAAGGAGACGTACTGGGCCCTGGACGAGCCGGACCGCGACCGCATCATCCGCGAGAAGGCCCGGGGCAACGCCAAGCCCAACATCATGCGCTTCAAGGGTCTGGGCGAGATGACGGCCGACGAGCTGAAGCAGACGACGCTCGACGCGAAGAACCGCATCAGCCTGCGCGTGACCATCGACAACGCGCTGGAGACCGACCGCATCATCAACGACCTGATGGGGAAGGACGTCTCGGCGCGTTACAAGTTCATCACCGAGCAGGCCGGTGAGGTCCAGGAGTTGGACGTCTGAAAAAGCGGGAGTCCCCGCACACCCGGGATGGGCGCTTTTCCGTCCCGGGTGTGCATTGGTCTTCCGGCCCGCGGGTCGGCTAGCATCCGCCGAATCGTGAACACCACCCGCCTTGCCCTGACTGTCGCGCTCGCCTGCGTGCTGAGCGCTCCCGCCGCCGACGCCGCCACCAAGCGGAAGTCCGCCGCGAAGAAGAAGCGCCCCGCCGCCACCAAGAAGGTCCCCGCGGCCGTCCCCGAGGACACCTTCACCCCGCCGGAATCCGCGGAGCCCGAG
>NZ_RAVY01000300.1:0-7910 GCF_003611625.1 Corallococcus sp. CA054B | reverse complement strand
GAGGGGGTGGGCGGTGGTGGCGCGTCGTTGTGGGCCACCGCGCCACACAGGGCCTGGACGCTGAGCATCTCCAGTTGCATGGCGTCATGCAGCCCGCTGGCGCACGCACGGCAGAGGGCCAGATGGAGCCGGAAGTGCTCCTCGTCCCCCGATTCCAGCTCCCCATCCAGGAACCGGTAGAGCTTCTTGCACCAGAGATCCATCACTCGTCAGGGCCCGGAGTCGCGCGGCCGCCTCCCGTCTTTTGACGCGAGCGGGAGCAATCCTTGGTGGATTCCGCTGACAGCGTTCGCCGCTGGCTCCCCGCCTGCCCCCCAGGGAGGAGCAGGCAGCAGGGGACCGCGTCGTCAGCGGCGCGTGCGGGGGCGCAGCAGCGTCGCACCGGAGCGGCTGGTGCGCGGGCACGGAAGGCGCGGCGCGCTGACCGCCTCCACCGCCTCCGGCTTCGCGAACCAGGGGCAGCAGTTGGAGCACCCCGGGCAGCGGCGGCGGAAGCGGCGGGCGCCCTGGTGCCAGGCCCGGCCTTCGCGCTCCGGAGGCGGAGGCACCTGCGCGGCGAGCGCGTCCCCGGGCCAGCTCTCCGGCACGTCGTCCCAGTCGGACCCGGGCACCGTGTCGCGGGCTCGGCGGGCGGACACCCAGCGCTCGCTCTCCGCCGGGTCCTCCAGCGCGAGCCTCGCGAGCATCTCCAGTTGCAGGAGGTCGTGGAAGCGGCGGGCGCAGACGTCGCAGGTGGCCAGGTGGCCCCGGACGCGGCGCTGGTCCTCGGCGGACAGGCTCCCGTCCAGGAAGGGCTGGAGATCCTCACACGCGGCGGTGCTCATCGTTCCCTCTCCTGGCGGCGGCGTTCCGCGGTCTCGTGGAGCATGGCCTTGAGGCGGCGGCGGGCGTGGAAGAGCCACGTGCCCACCGTTCCCGCGCTGGGGGTGTTCATCCGCCGGGCGATCTCCGCATGGCGCAGGCCCCGCGCGTGCAGTTCGAACGCCTGGCGCAGCTTCTCATTGAGCCGCGCCACGGCCTGGCGCAGCTCGTCCTCCGTGACGCACTCCCACTGCTCGGGCTCCGGCGCGTCCTCCGGGTCCTCGAAGAGCATGTGGACGTTGTGCAGGTCCACCCGGCGGTCCGTCTCCGCGCCCTGGCGGCGGCACTGGTCCAGGAACCGGTTGTGCAGCACGCGCACCAGCCACGCGCGGCGTGCGGGCTCCGGCCAGCGCTTGAGCCGCTCCCACTGCAGGAGCGCGCGCAAGAGCACGTCCTGCACCAGGTCGTCGCAATCACTGGCACCCTTGCCGCAGACATTGCGCGCGATGGCGACCAGCACCGGCTGATGGCGGATCGCGAACGCGGCGAACTCCCCTCCAGAGCCCTCCCGGACTGGCGGCTCCTCCCTCCCTGGCACCATGCGACCGCCTCCCTTCCCTCCAGAGAACGCCGAGGGTCGGATTCTTTTCTTCTCACGGATGCGACAAGCGCTGTCGCGCTTCTTCACGCATCACGGCGGCCAGTACGGCTGCAACACTTCAAGCAGACGCCAATTCCTTGCATGGAATAGACAGACATCCAGGGACTCCCCGTTCCAATGTCTCTCCATGGGTGTGACTTGCCTCCGGGGTGGCGCGCACCAGACCCGGCGTGAAAATGGGGGGCGAAAAAGGGCGTCCCGCATGCCCTGGCGGCCTTCCGGCGGCTGGGGCGTTTTCGTGAACGCGCGGATCCGCGCGGTGGGACCTCCTGGTGCGTCAGGCGGGGGGATGTGGCCCGCCGGGTCGCGTTCCGGCCCGGGAGGAGGCCCCCTGGGGGCCCGGGGAAGCGTCCTCGGACGTAACTCCCCCCTTGCGTGCCTGGGGAGTCCTTTGGTCCTCTTGGGTCACCGCCGTATGCCCATGGAAACCGCCGCCGACAGCCGAGAGTACCGCGTGGTCTTCTTCTGCCCCGCGTCGAACGCCCGGCTCGAGCGGCTGGAGGTCCCGGTGCGCCGGCTCCTGTCGCGCATCCAGGCGCCGCCGGCGGAGCTGGCCCCGCTGAGTGAGGCCGGGGCGCTCACGGAGGCCGGGTGGCAGGTCTACCTGGTGCGTTCGCTGACGGAGCGCAGCGCGGCGCAGGCGATGGCGGCCTACGTCAGCGAGGCCACCTGCGCGCTGGCGGCTGAGGTGGACGCGGAGGTGCTGGGGCTCTACGTGGACGTGTCCGGGGACTCCGCGCGCATCTGCCGCTGCGGCCCGGAGGACGGGCCGGAGACCTTCGCCGGGCGCCGGCAGGCCGCGCTCACCCGCACGTCCGAGTGGCTGGAGGTCTCCCCCGCGAGCCTGTCCGCCCTCTTCCAGTTGGATCCGCCGGACGCCGAGTACGAGCCGGACGCGGACGACCGCTTCGTCGAGGAGAAGCTGCGTGAAGCGCGAGCCCTGATGGAGCGCTACCGCACCGCGGCGAAATGAGGTCGAGCACCCCGGAGGACCTGTCGGGCCGTTGTGAGCGGTGCTACCTGCCCACGGCCCTGTGCCTGTGCGCGGACGTGCCCGTCATCCCCACGCGCACGGAGCTGCTGATCATCCGGCACAACAAGGAGTCGCAGAAGAGCACCAACACGGCACGCATCGCGGCGCTGGCCCTGCCCCGCTGCCACATCGTGTCCTATGGCGCGCCCGGAGCGCCCTTCGACGCGTCGGTGCTGGACACGCCGGACACGTGGCTGCTCTTCCCGGATGCACCGGAGGCGGAGGGGCCACCTCCGAAGCGGCTCGTGGTCATCGACGGGAGCTGGGCGCAGGCCCGGCGCATGGTGCAGCGCGTCCCCGCCCTGCGCCGGCTGCCGGGCATGAGGCTGCCACCGCCCGCGCCGGACACGCGCCGCCTGCGCAAGCCGCCGCACCCGGACGGGATGTCCACGCTGGAGGCCATGGCCGGCGCGCTCGCGCGGCTGGAGGGCGAGGAGCTCGCGAAGCCGCTGCTCACGCTGCACGAGCTGATGATTGAGCGCGTGCTCGCGAGCCGCGGCCGGCTGGGCTGGGAGAACTACCTCTAGCGACGACCTACTGGAGGACGACCTTCTGCATCTCCGCCGCGAAGGGCACGGGCTCCAGGAAGCCCGTCACTCGCGGCTTCGTCAGCACGGTACCGTCCGGGTTCACGAAGGCCACCGTGGGCAGACCCTCCACGCCCAGCTGCTCCATCAGCGCGTCCAGATGGTCCTCGCTGTTGGTCGCGTCGATCTTGATGGTGAGGAAGCGGCTGTCCTGCGCCTGGGAGATGACCTCCGTGGACGGATACGTCAGCCGGTCCAGCTCCTTGCAGGCCGCGCACCAGTCCGCGAAGAAGTCGATGAGCACCGGGCGGCCCTCCTTCTTCGCCGCCGCGAGCACCTGCTCGAACTGGCTCGCGTCGAACGTCGCCCTCTTCGCCGGCATCACGTGGTGCCACTGCCAGGACGGCGCCACCGGGCGCTCCTGAAGCCCCATGCGCACCCACAGCTCACCCGCGGGCCGCGCGTCCAGCGCGCCGCCGCGCACCACCAGCGCGCCCACCACCAGCGACACACCCAGCGCCTTGAAGCCGAAGTCGCGCGCGCCCTCCTTGAACGAGCGGTGCACCGCGCCCACCAGCACGCCCACCACCACCAGCACCGCGGCCAGCACCGCGCCGGGCACCTGGCCCACCTCGGCGCCCATCGCCTTCACGGTGTCGCGCGCCCAGGGGAAGGCGTCCTTCAGGTACGAGAACGCGAGCGCCACCAGCATGATGCCCAGCACGCTCTTCACCCACTCCATCCACACGCCACCGCGAGGCAGCCGCACCGTGAAGACGCCGATGAGGAAGAACGGCACGCCGATGCCCAGCGCGTAGATGAACAGCAGCGTCGCGCCCAGCGTCGTGTTGGCGGACTTCGCCACGAAGGCCAGGAGGCCCGTGAGCACCGGCCCCGTGCACGGCGCCGCCAGGAACCCGGACACGCTGCCCATCACGAACGCGCCCGCGATGCCCGTGCCGCCCACGTTGCTCAGCTTCGTCTGCATGGACGACGGCAGCGCCAGCTCGAACGCGCCGAACATCGACGAGGCCAGCAGCAGCAGGAACACCGCCAGCCCCACCACCACCACGGGGCTGCCCAGCATGGAGCCGAAGGCCTGGCCCGTCTTCGCCGCCAGGATGCCCAGCGCGCTGAACACCACGCCCATGCCCACGATGTACGACGTCGTCAGCGCCAGCGAGCGGCCCCGCGCCTCCGCCTTCCTCGCGCCGAACACCGACACGGTGATGGGGATGAGCGGGTACACGCACGGGGTCATCGCCGTGAGCAGGCCACCGGCGAACACCACCAGCGCGCCCCACGCGAGGTTCCCGGACTCCAGGAACCGGGCCGCGTCCAGCCCGGCGCTCGGGCCCGTGGGCAACAGCCACGGCACCACCGCCACCGCCACACCCGCCACCACCGCCGCCAGCGTCAGCTTCTTCGTGTCCATGCGTGCCTTACGCCTCCGCGCGTCCGGACCTTCGAGGCTCCCTTCTATATGCGGAGGCCGGGGACGCTGCTACCCCGCAGGCTGCTGCGCCGGGGAGGCAGGCACCTTCAGGCCCGCGGAGCGCGCCAGCCCCATCACACCCTCCACGGCGGCGGCGATGTAGCCAAAGGGGTTCGCTCCATCCACCGCCGTCACGTGCACCTCGCCCATCTGCTGCTGGAAGGCCGCCGCCACCTGAGGCAGCTGCCGCGCCAACGTCAACTGGATGACCTCCGGGCTCACCGAGTTCTCGATGTCACGCAGCGTCTTCGCGCGCTCCATCTCCAGCCCCTGCTGCGCCCGGGTGCGCCTCAGCTCCAGCTCCGCGATGCCGGCCTCCGCCTCCGCGATGGACTGCTTCGCCAGCAGCACCTGGAGCCGGGCGGACAGCTGCTCGGCCTCCTGCCGGGCCTCGGCGAGCTGGATGTCGTGACGCGCGGCCTCTGCCTCCTGCTGGCGGCGCATCCGTTCCAGCTCCACCTGCGCCTTGGCGGCCTCCGCCTCCTGCTCCCAGCGCAGTTCCTCCAGCTCGCCCTGCGCGCGGTTGTACGCGAGCTGCCGCTCGCTCGTGAGCCGTGCCTCCTCCAGGCGCGCGTCCGTGGCCAGCGCCTCCAGCCGGGCCTGCTCTTTCAGCGCCTCCGTGCGCGTGCGGACCTCCTCCTGCGCGGTCAGTTTCGCGAGCGCCACTTCGCGCTCCACGGAGGTCCGCTCCTGCTGCTGCTGGCGCGCCTGCTCCATCTTCGCCTGGGCCAGCCGCGCCTCCTGCGCGAGCTGCTCCATTTGCGCCTGCTCCTCCGTGGCCTGGGTGCGCTGGCGGACCTCCTCGCGCGCGGCGAGCTTCTGGAGGTTGAGCACGCGCTCGGCCTCCGTCTCCTCGCGCCGCACGAAGCGCTCCTTGGCCAGCTCCGCCTCGCGCGCCTGCCGCTCCTGTTCCCGGCGGAAGCGGGCCTGCATGTGTTCGAAGACGGAGGAGGACAGGACGCGCACGTCCTGGATCTCAATCGTGTCCAGCAGCACGCCCCAGCCCACGTCGGTGCGGTCCTCCAGCCGGCCCCGTCCGGAGAGCACCGGGGCAATCTCGCGCATCAGCTCCTCCGCGATGCCCTCCTTGCGCCGGGTGAGGCACTCCTCCACGGTGAGGTTCGCCACCAGCCGGCGCGCCGCGCCCACGAACATCTCCCCGAGCAGCTCCGCCAGCTTCTCCTGCGCGCGCTCCGGGTAGCTGAAGTTGAGCATCCGGAAGGCCACCAGCGGATCCGCGATGCGGTACACCGCCAGGCCCGTCACCGCCACGCCCACCTTCTCGCTCGTCACCTGATCCGCGGTGAACTGGAAGCGCTGGATGCTGGTGGGCACGATGGCCACCGAGTCCCCCGGCAGCTTGAAGCAGCTCGCCCCCTGGCCGCTCACCTCGCGCACGCGCCCCCGGCGCATGTGGATGAGGAACTCGCTGGGCCGCGCCGTAATCAGGCCCCACTTCTTCACCTTGTCCGGGTCCTCCGCGGGCTTGCCTGCCCGCCAGCCGTCCGCGTAGCGCGAGCGCTCCAGCCCTCCCTCCAGGCGGATCAGCGACGGCCGCCCCATCCCCTCCTGCTGCGTGTCCTGGGCGTTGCTCCGGGCCTGCGACTTCGCGTTGGCGCTCATGTTTGGCACCCTCCGCGCTGTCTCCAGTGCAGGCGCCCGGCCATGCCCGGCGGGACCTCGAAACGGGCACTTATGGGCGTGCGAAGCACTGTTTCGGCTCACCCCGCTCCAACCTGGCGCAGCCGGAGTGCTCCACTCTGGAGGAGCGTTGAACCATGCCGGCGCACTCCTCGACCGGGTGCGTCGCTGTCAGGGGCCTCGGACCCCATGTTCCCTTGACCCGAGGGGGGTCGATTTTATAATTGACCAGTCCGGTCCACATTCGTGTGGGCCCATGTAGACCCTGCCGCTGCGCGCGGACCCACCGCGTCGCCGGGGAGCGGAGGGGTGTTCCACCCTCCTGCGTCACTTCTTCCTGAGGACTTCATGCTGAGCCTGCCCATCTACATGGACAACCACGCGACCACCCCGCTCGACCCGCGGGTGCTGGAGGCGATGTTGCCCTACCTCCGCGAGGACTTCGGCAACGCGGCCAGCCGCAATCACGCGTTCGGCTGGAAGGCCGAGGCCGCGGTGGAGAAGGCGCGCCGGCAGGTGGCGGAGCTCATCGGCGCGTCGGAGAAGGAGATCGTCTTCACCTCCGGCGCCACCGAGTCCGACAACCTGGCCATCAAGGGCGTCATCGAGTTCTACAAGTCCAAGGGCGACCACATCATCACCCTGAAGACGGAGCACAAGGCCGTCCTGGACACCTGCAAGCGCCTGGAGCGCGTGCGCCAGGAGCGCCTGGACGAGCTCAAGCTCCTGCGCCTGGGCCAGCTGGCCGAGCGCGACGTCACGCCCGAAGAGGTCCCCGAGCTGGCGGCGAAGTTCAACCTGGACGCGGACGACACGTACAAGAAGTGGGCGGAGATGCCCACGGGTGGCGCGCGCGTCACCTACCTGGACGTGGAGAAGGACGGCCGCGTGAGCCTGGAGAAGCTGGCCGCGGCGATGACGCCCAAGACGGTGCTCGTCTCCATCATGTTCGCCAACAACGAGATCGGCGTGGTCCAGCCGGTGGCGGAGATTGGCAAGCTGTGCCGTGAGAAGGGCATCCTCTTCCACTGCGACGCGGTGCAGGGCGTGGGCAAGGTGCCCTTCGACGTGGAGAAGATGAACGTCGACCTGGCCTCCATCAGCGCGCACAAGATGTACGGCCCCAAGGGCGTGGGCGCCCTCTACGTGCGCCGCAAGCCGCGCGTGCGCATCGCGCCCATGGTGGACGGCGGCGGTCACGAGCGCGGCATGCGCAGCGGCACGCTGAACGTGGCGTCCATCGTCGGCTTCGGCGCGGCGGCGGAGGTCGCGAAGCTGGACCTGCCGGAGGAGTCCGCGCGCCTGTTCCGCCTGCGCGAGCGGCTGCGCACCGGCATCATGGAGCAGCTGGACATGGTGACGGTGAACGGCAGCCTGGAGCACCGCATGCCGGGCAGCCTGAACATCTCCTTCTCCTACGTGGAGGGCGAGGCCCTGATGATGTCCATCAAGGACGTCGCGGTGTCCTCCGGCTCCGCGTGCACGTCCGCGTCGCTGGAGCCCTCCTACGTGCTGCGCGCGCTGGGGGTCGAAGAGGACATGGCGCACAGCTCCATCCGCTTCGGCCTGGGCCGCTTCAACACGGAGGAGGAGGTCGACTTCGTCATCCGCCTCGTGGTGGACAAAGTCCGCAAGTTGCGAGACATGAGCCCCCTGTACGAGATGGCCAAGGAAGGCATCGACCTCAAGAGCATCGAGTGGACCGCCCACTAGGCGCTCCCCTCCCCTCAAGACTTCCCGCCGGGCACGGCC
>NZ_RAVY01000002.1:0-138265 GCF_003611625.1 Corallococcus sp. CA054B | reverse complement strand
CCCATGAGCACCATGAAGCCCACTGACGAAACCCAGGGCCCCTCCGGGGACACGCAATCCGAAGCTCCCTCGCTCACGCGCCGCGGTCTGCTCGCGCGCACGGGCGCGACGCTGGCGACGGGCGCCCTGCTGATGCACGGCCGCGCAGCCCAGGCGCAATCCAGCGTGCCCGGCGCGAAGGCCCCGCGCGAAGGGTCCGCGGCGGACACGGGAGGCAAGGTCGCCCGGCAATCGCATCTGCCGCCCGGGAAGGAGGGGCGCGACTACCGGCCTGTCGTCGTGCCCAACGGCGCGAAGCTGCCGTGGAAGGACGTGGGCGGCGTGAAGGTGTTCCACCTGGTGGCCCAGGAGGTGGAGCACGAGTTCGCGCCCGGCCTCAAGGCCACGTGCTGGGGTTACAACGGCCACGTGCACGGGCCCACCATCGAGGTGGTGGAGGGCGACCGCGTGCGCTTCTACGTCACGAACCGGCTGCCTGCGTCCACCACGGTGCACTGGCACGGCGTCCTCCTCCCCAGCGGCATGGACGGCGTGGGCGGGCTGAGCCAGAAGGCCATCGCTCCGGGAGAGACCTACCGGTACGAGTTCACGGTGCGCCAGTCGGGGACGTGCATGTATCACTCGCACCACGACGAGATGACGCAGATGGCGCTGGGCATGGTGGGCCTGTTCATCATCCACCCGCGCAAGCCGGTGGGGCCGCGCATCGACCGGGACTTCGCCATCATGCTGCACGAGTGGCGCATCGACCCGGGGACCATGCGTCCGGACCCCAACGAGATGACGGACTTCAACATCCTGACGATGAACGCGAAGGCGTTCCCGGGCACGGAGCCGCTGGTGGTGCGCAAGGGCGAGCGGGTGCGGATCCGCTTCGGCAACCTGAGCGCGATGGACCACCACCCCATCCACCTGCACGGCTTCCAGTTCCGCATCACGGAGACGGACGGAGGCCGCATCCAGGAGAGCGCGCAGTTGCCGGAGACGACGGTGCTGGTGCCCACGGGGAGCACGCGCACCATCGAGTTCGTGGCGGACGAACCCGGTGACTGGGCCATGCACTGCCACATGACCCACCACGTGATGAACCAGATGGGCCACGAAATCCCGAACATGATTGGCGTGAAGCCTGGAGGCCTGGACGCGAAGGTGCGCCCCCTGCTGCCCGGCTACATGACGATGGGACAGACGGGCATGGGGGACATGGCGGGCATGCACCACATGCCCATGCCCGCGAACTCCATCCCCATGGTCGGCGGCAAGGGGCCCTACGACGAGATCACCATGGGAGGCATGTTCACGATCCTCAAGGTGAGAGATCGCCTGGATGGATACGGCGATCCGGGCTGGTACTCGCCGCCACCGGGGACGTTGGCGCAGCTCGCCCAGGCGGACGAACTGCGCAGGGACGGCATCGACGTATAGACAGCCGGGCCGCCCTTACGGCTGGCTGCTGCCCTGGAGGAGGAGCCTCCCTGATCGGTCTTTCCATTGCACCCGGGGCTTGCGGCGGCCAGCTTGAAATCGATTGCCTGGCAATGGGCGGGGGACGGACCATGGCGAGCATCGCGGAGGTCATCCGGAGCCATCACTCGGAGATCATCCAGTGCTGGATGGAAGAGGCAACCCGGGCCGCGTCGGCCCGTGGCCTGGACAGCCCCGAGTTCAGGAACGTCATGCCCATCTATCTCGCTTCCCTCGCGGAAGCGCGGGCATCGGGCGGTGATGGCGACAACAAGCAGCGGCAGCACGTCGAAAGCCATGTGTCCGCGCGGCTTCGCCAGGGCTTCCATGTGGCGGAGGTCGTCGAGGAGTTCGCCATCCTGGGGAGGTGCATCACCCGGACCTGGGCCACCACGCCCCTCAGCGAGCAGCCCGCCGGACAGGACGTCGAGCGGCTCTACGCCGAGCTGCACGTTGCCATGGAAGCCGTGGCGAACCTCTTCGGCAAGCACCTGCTGGAGGAAGAACAGACGGAGAAGCGCTACCTGCGACTCCTCCAGAAAGTGGCCATTGAGGCCCTCAGGCTGGACGAGCCGAGCAGCCGGGATCGATTCAGGGAGCTGCTTGAGGTCATCCTGGAGGCCATGGGCGCCCAGAGCGGCGCCTTGTTGCTGTATGAGCCAGAGGGCGAGCGCCTGGTCACCACGGCCTCCGCGGGAGCCGCCAACGAGCAACTGGAGCACTACGCGACCTCTCTGGACCCCAAGAGCTTTCCCGGGAGCATCGTGGCGGCGGGCGAGGAGACCTACTCCCTCCTGGACGCCATGACCACCACGCTCGAGGTGAGCGCGTCGCTCCGCCAGGGAGGCATCCACTCCCTGCTCGGGGTCCGGCTGCCCGCCCACCGGGCCCTGATGGGCGTGCTCTACGTCGGGCTGACCGACACCCGCGAGTTCACCGGCCGGGAGAAGCAGCGGCTCCAGACGCTGGGCCAGCACCTGAGCGTCCACCTGGAAAACGCCCGGCTGTACACGAACCTCCAGGAGAAGGTCGAAGCGCTCCAGACCGAACGCGGCCTCCGCGAGCAGTTCGTCAACATCCTGGCCCATGACCTCCGTGGCCCCTTGTCGACGGCGAAGATGGGTGCACACAGGCTCCTCCGGGCTCCGGAGAAGCTGGAGGCGCGGCGCGACCTGGCGCTGCGGATCGAACGGAACATCGAACGGGCGGACCAGATGGTACGGGATCTGCTCGACGCCAATCGCATCCAGGCAGGCCAACGGCTGCCGCTCCGGCTCGACGTGTGCGACCTGGGAAGAATCGCCCGCGATGTCGTCGATGAACTGACGATGCTCCATGGAGAGCGCTTCGTGCTCGATGGGGAGGCTCACGTCCGGGGCATCTGGAGCGCCGAGGAACTGCGCCGCGCCTTGTGGAACCTGGGCACCAACGCGCTCAAGTACGGAGCGGCCGACAGCCCCATCACCTTCACCCTCACGGCGACCGGCACGCAAGCGCAAGTCTCCGTGCACAACCAGGGGCCGATGATCGCGCGTGCCGACCAGGAGTCCATCTTCAAGCCCTTCATCCGGACCCGCTCCGCGAAGACGGGGCCGGCGAAAGGCTGGGGACTGGGACTGACGCTGGTGTGGGGGTGCGCCCAGGCGCACGGCGGAAGGGTCGAGTTGACGAGCGACGCCGACCTTGGAACGACCTTCCGCCTGGCGCTGCCCTGGGACGCCCGCCCCTTCCAGGCGGACCCGAACGGGCCGGAGCGCGCCAAACAGGCATCGGGTCACCCCTGACAGGACGATGACACGAAGGGGGCGTTTCTCCGCCATGGTCCCCTTCTTCTTCGCATCCCATTGGTCCCTGAGCGTCCTCTTCCAAAGCCTCTTTCAGCACCGTTACGCCGCGCACCGCATGTTCACGATGGGGCCTCGCACCGAGCGGGCGCTCCACCTGTCGACGGCACTGGTGCAGGGTTCGAGCTACCTCGACCCGCGCGCCTACGCGATCCTCCATCGCGAGCACCACGCCTACGTGGACACGGAACGGGATCCGCACTCCCCCTCGCACCAGAAGAACCCGTTGCGGATGATGCTCCACACGGCGCGCCGCTACGCGGGGCTGCTGACCCGGAGCATCTCCTCCGAGCCGCGCTTCCTCGGGGGCTTCCCGGAGTGGCCCGCGGTGGATCGTCTCTTCAGCCGCTGGCCCACGCGCATCACCTTTGGCGCGCTCTACGCGCTGTTCTACTGGCGGTTCGCGACGCGCCGGTGGCATTGGGCGCTCTTGCCCATGCACTTCGTGCTGTGCATGGGCGAACTCTTCCAGAACAACCACCATGCCCGGCCGACGAGCCCCGACTTCGCCGCCCGGCGCTTCGAGCTGGATCCCACGTGGCAGGTGATGCGGCTGCTCGCCCGGATGAAGCTCATCAGGCTCACGCCTGCTTCGGTGGGCAGGCATGCGGAGCCCCGTCCGTCGCCCGTGCCGAGGAATGGCGGCACCTCGCTCGCGGCATCCCCATCTTTGTAAGCGAACGGAGGAACAGCCCCCATGTTATTCGCGGAAACCATCGCCCAAGGTCGCATGGTCGTCGCGGCCGGAGGTCAGGCGCTCGGGAACGTGGAGACCCTGTCCATCGACAGCGAGACATGGAAGATCGACTCCATCCAGGTGAAGTTGACGTCGGAGGCTTCCGATGAGTTCGGCGTCTACTGGAACTACTTCCACGCGGGGCGCATCTACGTTCCGACGCGCCTGGTGCATTCGGTGAGTGACACCGTGCTCCTCTCCGTCACCGTCGATGAGCTCCGTGAGGTGCTCTCCCAGGACTCCGCCAGCGCTCCCAGCTGAGCACGGCTCTACTCCTCCGGGCCCGTCCACTGACACATTGACGTCCCCGACGTGGGCGCCTCCGTGCAGCGCTTCGTCACGCTGGGAGCAGAGCGGCTCGGGCCGCCGCGGAGGGTGTCGCATCCACCGTGCTGTGGGATCCCCTGGGTGCCGTGGTCGCCCTGACCTCCCGGACCGGGCGCCGCGTTCGGCCTGCGCCAGGCGACGTAACATGAAGCCCTGTTCAGCTTTACAGGCTTGATGGAGTAGATTCGGGCCTTCTCCCGGAGGCCCCGATGACCGCCCCTCTGCCGACGCTGGAACGCCTTCCTCGCGGAGCGCTCACGCTGTTCCGCATCCGGGCGCTCCTGCGCATGGGCATCTACGGTGGAGTCGCGTTCGCCGTGGCGATGGGGTTGAGCTTCGCCGGCAACGAACACTGGCCGTTCCTGTTGCCGTGCGCGGTGGTGCTGGGATTGAGCGTGTTGACGGCGTGGTATCCGCAACGCGCGCACGAGCGCTGGGGCTGGGCGCTGCGCGAGCACGACCTGGTCATCTCCCACGGCGTGCTCCTGCATGAAGTGGTGTCCATCCCGGCGGGACGCATCCAGCACGTGGACGTGCACCAGGGGCCCATCGAGCGTTCGCTGGGACTTGCGCGCCTGCAGATCTACACGGCCGCGGGCAGTGGCGCGGACGGAGAAATTCCCGGCCTGACGCGGGAGACCGCGGACTCCCTGCGCGAGCGGTTGGTGCGGCGCGAGGCCGACGATGTCGTCTGAGCCGGTGGCGCTGGCCGTCCCGGAGGAGGTGCCCTGGAAGCGGCTGAGCGCGAAGGCGCCGCTCGCGGCGCTGGTGCCCCTGTCGGCGACGATTGGCCGCATGCTCCTGGGCGCGCTGCTGCCCACCTACTTCGCGGGTGAGCGCGGCCTACCGGTGGTCCTCTGGGGGATCGTGCTCAGCATCGCGATCCTGCTGCTCGCCGCCGGGCTCTATGAGGTGGCCACGCTGAGCTACCGGGTGGTGGGCGCGCAGCTGGAGATCCGCTCGGGCATCTTCACGCGGACTTCACGCTTCATCGAAGCCGCGCGGGTTCAGAACACGGAGGTCTTGCAGCCCTTCGTGTCGAAGCTGCTCGGGCTGGTGGAGGTGAAGGTGGAGACGGCCTCCGGAGGCAAGGCGGACGGCCATCTGCGAGGACTGACGCCCGAGGAAGCCCAGGCGTTGATCCACGCGCTCCAGGCCGTGAAAGGCGAAGGCACGGCGGCGGTGCTCCTGCCTGGCGAAGCCGCGCCGGAGGAGCGCGTGCTCTCCGAGGCCCACCTGGGAGGCCTGCTGCTCTACGGCGCGACCGCGCTGGGGCTGGGCGTCATCGCGGTGGTGATGGGCGCGCTGCATGAAATCACCGAGACCTTCCACAAGCTGCTGCTGCCATGGATGGAGGCCCACTGGGACGCGCTCGCGGCACCGGGCATGGGCTGGCTGGCCGCGACGGTGGCGGCGCTCGCGGGGGTGTTCGGCCTGTGGCTGGTGAGTGGCGTGAGAGCGGTGTTGCAGTTCCATGGCTTCCGGCTGGTGGACACGGGCACGCACCTGCGAGCGGTGGGCGGGCTGATCACCCGCCGGCAGGTGACGGTGCGGCGGGCGCGCATCCAGCAGGTGGTGCTGGATGAACCCTTCCTGCGCCGCACGCTGGGCTTTGGTTCCGTGGAGGTGGAGACGGCGGGCGTCCGCACGGGCAAGGAGTCCGCGGACCGCGCGGAACTGCTGGTGCCGGTGGTGCCCACGGCGCGGATGCCGGAGTTGCTGCGGGAGTTCGTGCCGGAGCTGCCCGACGCCATGCCCTTCCAGCGGGCGCATCCCAAGGCACTCCTGCGCGCACGGATCCGCGCGGTGGGCCTGAGCGTGCTGGTGGCGGCGCCAGCGACCTGGTTCTGGGGAGCATGGGGCGCGGTGGCGTGGCTGCTGCTGCCCGCGCAGCTGCTGGGCGCCTGGTTCGACTGGCGCTTCCAGGGCTGGCTCGTCACGGAAGCCCTGGTGGTGGTGCGCCAGGGCTTCTGGCGCAGGCGCACGACGGTGGTGCAGCGCTCCCGCATCCAGTCCGTCCGCGCGAGACAGGGACCGCTGGAGCGCGGCTACGGCATCGGGCACGTGCGCATCGACGTGGCGGGTTCGCACGTCATCCTGCCCAGCGTGGGCTGGGAGGAAGCCCAGTCGCTCATCGACGTGCTCCCGGCCCGGCGTCCCGCGCGTCGCAGCTCGCCGGTACGGCTTCCCGGATAGGCCTACGCCCCCCGCTGCTTCACCCGCAGGATGGAGTCATTGACCTCCAGGACTTCCAACGTCTGGGCTGGATGGGCGTCTCCGTCGAAGTGGATCCGCAGGCGACCATTCCCTTCGTCCGTCCAGCGTCCCCGGAGCGGCTGCGCGGCGTCACCCCGGCCGATGGACCACTCGATGAATGTTCCATCGGGCCCGAACTCGATGCCGCCGCGGCCACGTGCTCGCGGAAAGGCGTAGTCCGCCGGCCTGTACACCGCCGCCCCGGGGGCATCCTCCTCGAAGGAGTGCCCCCAGCGGCGGAAGAGGGATGTGGGGAGCGAGCTCATGCGCGCCCGTGAAAGCCCGCGCTCGTGGGCCGGATGTCACGCGCCGCCTGCGGCAACGACAGCGGCGCCGCCATGACGGCTTCACGCAAGGTCGAGAGGGTGCCGCCCAGCGACTCCCAGCCGGTGAGCGACGGCCACCAGGCCGTCCCGTCCCAGGCCTTGTGGTACAGCGCCGAGTCCGTGCCCTGCACGAAGACGTCCAGCCGATCCGGGCCCCAGGAGACTGCCTTTGGAGGACTCGAGCACAGGCCGCCCAGCGATTCCCAGCCGGTGAGCGACGGCCACCAGGCATGACCATCCCAGGCCTTGTGATACACCGCCGAATCCGTCCCCAGCACGAAGATGTCCAGCCGGTCCGGGCCCCAGGAGACCACCGACGGGGCACTCGCGCACAGGCCGCCCAGAGGCTCCCAGTCGGTGAGCGAGGGCCACCAGGCCGTCCCATCCCAGGCCTTGTGATACAGCACCGAATCGGTTCCCAGCACGAAGACATCCAGCCGGTCCGGGCCCCAGGAGACCGCCGTCGGAGGGCTCGCGCACAGGCCGCCCAGCGACTCCCAGTCGGTGAGCGATGGCCGCCAGGCCGCCCCATCCCAGGCCTTGTGGTACAGCGCCGAGTCCATTCCCAGCACGAAGACGTCGATCCGATCCCGGCCCCAGCAGACCGGCGCCGGAGGACTCCCGCACAAGCCGCCCAGCGACTCCCAGTCGGTGGGCGATGGCCGCCAGGCCGTCCCATCCCAGGCCTTGTGGTACAGCGCCGAGTCCGCTCCCAGCACGAAGACATCGAGCCGGTCCGGCCCCCAGGAGCATGCCCTCGGAGGGCTCGTGCACAGGCCGCCCAGCCCCTCCCAGTCAGTGAGTGACGGCCACCAGGCCGTCCCATCCCAGGCCTTGTGATACAGCGCCGAGTCCATTCCCAATACGAAGACATCGAGCCGATCCGGCCCCCACGAGGCGACCTCCGCGGGGCTCTTGCAGCGGCCGCCCAGGGACTCGTAATCCGTCACGGAGGGGCGCCAGGCGGTGCCGTCCCAGGCCTTGTGGTACAGCGCTGAATCCATTCCCTGCACGAAGATGTCGAGCCGGTCGGCGCCCCACGACACGATGGGCCCACCGGGAATGAGCCGCGGAACCGACTCGGTGACGAACGATTGCCGGGGTCCATCGAGGCAGGCATCCATCCGGTCGACCTGCCCCAGCGAGAACATCACCATGCTGCTGTCGTCGACATAGTCCATGAAGTTCATGAACATGTCGCCGTCCGGTCCGTTGTCGCAGCTGATGCACGGGAAGGTCGGGACGCCCGTGTTCGGCCCCGCCTGGTTCGGAGTGTCGGGGACCTCATCCGATCCGTTGCAGCCGGTCCCGTCGTCTCCCCAGATATGATAGAGATTGAACCAGTGGCCAATCTCATGCGTCGCCGTGCGCCCCAGGTTGAAGGGAGCGTCCGCCGTCCCTGTCGTACCGAAGGCGGTATAGGTGATGACTACGCCGTCGGTGACCGCTGGCCCGCCAGGAAACTGGGCATATCCCAGGAGTCCGCCCGCGAGCTGGCAGACCCAGATATTGAGATACCTGTCGGCAGGCCATGCGTCGGCCCCGCCTGTTGCCTGTGACTTGACGCGGTCGTCACTCTGGAAGGACTTGGTGTTCGTCTGGGTCCGCGTGATTCCATTGGTGGGGCTCCCATCCGGTGCGCGCGAGGCCAGGAAGAACTCCACCTCCGCGTCGGCGATCAGGCTTTGAAATGCCGCCGGGACCTGCGAGATGTCTGGGTTCAGCTGCCGGAAGTCCAGGTTGAGCACGTCCATCTGGCTCTGGATCTGCGCGTCGGAGATGTTCTGCTGCGCGGTATTCCAGACGACATGGACCACGACAGGAATCCGGACGACGCCCTGTCGCTCGCTTTTCCGCTGTCCGCGCTGAAAAGCCAGCGCCAGGTTCTCGATGCTCGATCGGGCCCTGATGTACTCGGGATGAGTGCTGAGGAGGCGGCGATGAACCTCCATGGTACCGCACTTGCGATGAGGCCTCGGCGGTCCGCCCTGGGGCCCGCCGCGGCCCATGCCCCCCTGCCCACCCTTGCCAGCGCCATTGCCGGTGGAGGGGCTCATGGCACCGGCCGAGCTTCCGCTCATCGCGCCTGGCATCCGGCCCCCCTGGCTGGAGGCAACCGGGCCCCCCATGGCTTGGGGCCCTGCATTCCCCATTCCCCGAGACATCCCCCCTTGCTGGGGAGTGCGTGGTGTGGGGTTCCTCATTCCGTCCTTGCGTGAGTCTTTCATCCACCCTCCGGACCTGGCGTCTTCCAGCTAACGTGGTGGGGCTGCCAATGCGTCGCAAGGGTTTGCGCCGCTTGGGGAGGAGTCCATGCGCGAAGGGGTCTTGGCGCTGTGCGCGGTCTTGATTGTCTCAGGATGCGCGGGCGTGGAGGCGCCTGAGCGCCGTAGCGGTTCGAGAGTGCTTCGCCAGAGGGCCGCCTTCGCACCCGATGACTCGCAGGAGCGTCGGCGCGCCCCTGACGCGCGGCCCCGGAGAGGCGGGCAATCGTCCGCTCCCCTCACCCATCAGGCTGTCATCGAAGTCCTTGGGGACGTGAAGGACACGGTGGAAGGCATCGCCCGGACGCTCCCCAGGCTCGCGGAGAACACGAAGGGCCTGGGAGGTTCCGACGGCATCTTCACCCGGTACACCGACTATGGCGCCATCCAGGTGCCATGGCTGAGGGGTGCGACCGCGAGAGTCACTTCGCTCGCGGTCGCATCGGAGACGGTGGAGGACGCGGACATGCGAGCGGGAATCCTCCGCCTGACAGGTCCGCGTCTCGAGGCCGTGATGTCCGGCGCGATGCTCCTGGCCACGTGGCTCGATTTCCTGCGGCTCGCGGAGGTCATCCAGCAGGAGTGTCCTTTCTACGGAGTCGAGCGCCTGTTCGTGGACCTGGGCCGTGTGCAGAAGCGGATCGAGCCCGCCATGACGGCGCTCGCGTCAATGGACCCGGACAAGGTGCGGGCCACAGCGACCGCGATGCCTGGACTGATGGGGCAACTCACCCGAGAGTTTCAGTCCATCCAGGAAGGTGCACGTGTAGCGATGGAGCGTGGCGGGCGGGTCGTCGCGGCGGCCCAGCTCCTCGAAATGGTCACGCTGGTCTCAGCCCTGAAGGCGACGCTGCCGAGGCCACCACCCGCCGCGCCCGTCACGCTCGGAGTGGGGCTCGCGATGGGCTCGGGAGGCGTGATGCTGGGCTCGCGTGTCGTCGTCACCGCCGAGTGGATCGAGCGGATGCGCAGTCTGGTACAGGCGGGCGTCATCTCCGCGCCCGTCGTCAGCGCTGCGGTCCGCATCCACGCGGGTCAGGTGTGGATGTCACAGGCGAAGCAGGACCTGCCCAGGGGTGTGCGCGAAGCACTGGGAGACAGCCCCGAGGTTCGCGCCATGCATGAGACCGGCAGGGCCGGAGCCGGGATGTCCAGCGCACCGAGGCACCACGTCCTGCCGCAGGAGCATCGCGAGTGGTTCGAGAAACGCGTGTTCACAGGCGAGATGGACATCGACCAGTTCTGCGTCCGCCTGGAGCAGTCACACCACGAAGCAATTCACGGCGGAGGCGACTGGCGCCTGGGCCGCCTGTGGCCCAGGGAGTGGAATCAGATGATCATGAGCACCTTGACCACAGCCGAGCGCGAAGCTGGCCGTACATTGACGCGGACCGAGATCCTGAACATTGTCGCTGAGACCATGCATGACCAAGGGATCCCCATGCGATTCACGTCGGGGAGAAGGCGATGACCGGCGGACGCTCGTGGCATGGCGACTGGAGGGCGCGTCTCTACGAGCGGGTTCGTGAGCGCGGCTACGATTCCATCACCGCATTCGCCGATACGCGCCCTACCGCTTCGCTGGTGGAACTGGCAGAGGATTTGGGGAAGGGCGACATCGTAGGAGCCCAGATCCTGAGCGGGCTGTTCGCTGAGGCGGAGCAGCGCAACCAGGTCACTCGGTTCGTACGCGGCGTACTCGTGCGCATGCTTTCGCAGAGCCTTCCCCAAGGCTGGCCAGCTGTGATGGATGACGCGTCGCGGTTCGCAGTCGCCAAGGCGCTCGGCCGCTGGAGTGGTTACACGCCTGAGTCCCATCAGGAGCGTGCGGATCAACTCATGGCGACCCTACGCACCCACCCACCTCCGGCCGGCTGGCGCCCGTTAGGACCCGACGACACGCTGCTCCTCACGCTCCTGCCCGACAACGAAGCCTGAGCCGCGTCACCCCGCGCGCCCACCCAGCGCCTTCATCCAGATCACGACCGCCGCGGCCCCCGCGTCCGGAACCCCCTTCGCGCGCTCCCCCAGGTAGCTGGCCCGGCCCAGTCGCGGTGACATGCTCGCGGTCGCCTCCGCGCCCTGCTCCGCCGCGCGCGTCGCTTCCACCCACGCGTCCCCCAGCGGCCGCCCCTCCCGGACCGCGCGCACCAGCGTCGCCGCAGCCGGATGCAGCGCATCCACCATCGTCCGGTCCCCCGGCTTCGCCCCACCCAGCTCCGACACCGCCTCCACTCCCACTTCGAACGCCTTCGCCCAGGCCGCCGCGTCCGCCGGCTTGTTCGCCAGGAAGCGCGCCGCCCGCAGCAGCGCCGTCGCGTAGAACGGCCCGGAGCTGCCGCCGATGCTCCGGCGCAACGCCTGTCCCAGCTCCGTCAACGCACCCGACGGCGTGGCCCACGCCCCCTCCGGCAACGCACGGATCGCCGCCGCGCCACGCGCCAGACTCAAGCCCAGGTCTCCATCCCCCGCCTTGCTGTCCAGCTCCGTCAGCCGAGCCTCGGCCGCGTCCCAGGCGTCCGCCACCGCCAGTGCCGCCGCGCGCACCTGCGCCATCACCGGCTGCGGCTTCGGATGCCCCTTCACCGTCGGCAGCGCGGCGCGCGTCGGCACCACCTGCCTGCGCGTCACCACCTGCCCCCGACCCGGCCACGCTGGCGCCTCCGTCGGCGCGTCCAACCGCGCGAGCCGCGCGTCATCCACCTTCAGCAACGTCAGCGAACACCCCGGCATCTCCAACGCGGACAGGAACGTGCCCTGCCACGCGCGCTCCACCTTCACGCCCCGCTCCGCCAGGAACGCCAGCGCCCTGCGCGTCACGATGGCCAGCTCCATGGGCGGCGTGCCTCCCAACCCATTCACCATCAACGCCACCCGGTCCCCCCGGCCCACCTTCCGGTCCTCCACGATGGTGGCCAGCAACGTGTCCGCCAGCACGTCCGCGGGCTGCAATGCCACACGGCGCACCCCTTGCTCGCCGTGGATGCCCAGCCCCAGCTCCACCTCTCCCTCCCCCAACGCGAAGCCCGGCAGGCCCGCCGCGGGCACCGTGCACGGCCCCAAGGCCACGCCCATGCTGCCCAGCGCCGCCGCTGCTTCGGAGGCCTCGCGCGCGACCTCCGCCAGCGACGCTCCCGCCGCGGCCGCGGCCCCCGCCACCTTGTGCACCAGCACCACGCCGGCGATGCCCCGGCGCCGCTCGGGCTCCACCGTGTCCCGCAGCGCCACGTCGTCCGCCACCACCACCACTTCCGTGGGAATCCCCTCCGCCCGCGCCAGCTCCGCCGCGAGCCCGAAGTTGAGCCGGTCCCCCGTGTAGTTCTTCACGATGAGCAGCGCCCCCGCTGTCCCCGCCACCGCGCGGATCGCCGCCAGCACCGCGTCCGTGCTGGGTGACGTGAACACGTCCCCCGCCACCGCCGCGTGCAGCATCCCCGTCCCCACGTAGCCCGCGTGCGCCGGCTCGTGGCCGCTGCCACCACCCGACAACACCGCCACCTTCCTCGCCCCCAGCGCCGCCGGCACGTCCGCGCGCACCACCACCGTCTCCCCCTCCAGCAACGCCTGGCCCGGCGCCAGCGCCACGAACCCCTCCAACATCTCCTGGACCACCGCGCGCGGCGCATTGACGAGCTTCTTCACCAGCGACTCCTTGATCGGAACGAACGGGGACGGACTGTGCTCCACCCACCCTTCCGTCCCCATTGCAGACCGTCAAGCCGGACGTACGCCGCAAGGCCTTGGAGAGACGTTTGCGTCACAGAACCCGCTTTCCCATTGACTCCGGAAGACTTGTGATGTTGATTCTCATTATCATTCGCTAAGTTGCAACAAAACACGGCGGTCCGGCGCGAAGTGCGCCCGGGCCTGGCCGAGCCCTGCCTGGCATTGCCGGGACAGGCCATGGCCGGCGTGTGTCTGGATTCAGGTGATTGTCTTGAGTGCTCCCTCCCCCGCCCCGCGTGAGCGCACGCTGCTGTGGCTCCTCGCGGCAGTGCAGTTCACCCACGTCGTCGACTTCATGATGCTGATGCCGCTGGGCCCGTTGCTGATGCAGCGGCTCTCGCTGTCGGCGACGCGGTTCGGAGCGCTGGTGTCCGCATACACGCTCGCGTCCGCGGCCATGGGCGTGCTGGGCGTGTTCTGGCTGGATCGCCTGGAGCGCAAGCGCACGCTGCTGATGCTCTACGCGGGCTTCATCATCGCCACGCTCCTTTGCGGCGCGGCCACCGGGGCCACGGGTCTGCTCATCGCCCGCACCGTCGCCGGAGGCTGCGCGGGGCTGATGGGCGCCGTCGTCATCGCCATCGTCAGCGACACGGTGCCCGCGGAGCGCCGGGGCCAGGCCATTGGCACCGTGATGACGGCCTACGCGCTGTCCGCCGTCGCGGGCGTGCCGCTGGGCCTGGGCCTCGCGAACCTTGGAGGCTGGCGCGCGCCGTTCATCGTCCTCGCGGCGCTCGCGGGCTTGGTGTGGCTGCTCCTCCTCCGCTTCCTGCCTCGCGTGGACGGGCACCTGTCCCAGGCGTCTGGCGCCACCTCCGCCACCGCGGGCTTCACGCCCCGGCTCGCGCTGGGCTGGGGCCTCACCTTCACGGTGGTGTTCGCCAGCTTCCTGCTCATCCCCTACCTGGGCGCCTTCATGGTGGGCAACGTGGGCCTGTCCCTCAAGGACCTGCCCTGGGTGTACCTGGCGGGCGGCGCGGCCACCTTCGTGAGCTCGCGCTGGATTGGCCGGATGGCGGATCGCCTGGGCCCCGCACGCGCGCTGGCGCTGCTGCTCGTCGCCACCATGGCGCCGCACCTGCTCTTCACCCACCTGCCTCCGTCTCCGCTGCCGGTGGTGGCCGTCGTCTTCGTGCTCTTCATGACGCTCACCTCCGGCCGCGCCATCCCCACCATGGCGCTGGTCGCGTCGCAGGTGCCGCCGTCAATCCGGGGCCGCTACCTCGCGGTCAACATCGCCGCCAGCGACGGGGCCTCCGGGCTCGCCGCGTGGATGGGCGGCCTGCTGCTCACCAGCGCGCCGGACGGCACGCTCATCGGCTTCGCGCAGCTGGGCTGGCTGGCCGTGGTCATCTCCGCGCTCGCGCTCGGGCTCTTGTGGACCTTCGTGGGCCGCGCCGTGCGGCTGGACGCGACGCCCGCGCCCTGAATCCCTCTCCACCCCTCACCAGGACCCTTCCATGTCCCAGACAGCACCCCGTCACCCGTCACTGCCACGCCCCATCGTGGGTGAGCTCAAGCTGGAGCGCTCCAACCAGCTGCTCGCCGAGGCCCGCAAGTGGGTCCCCGGCGTCACCCAGACGATGATGAAGAAGCCGGACCACTTCGCCCCCGGCGCCTTCCCCGTGTTCCTCGCCAGGGGCAACGGCGCGCTGGTGGAGGACGCGGACGGTCAGGAGTACATCGACTTCATCCAGGCGCTGGGCGCCAACATGCTCGGCCACAACCACCCGGCCGTCGCGGAGACCATCCGCAAGCACCTGGCGGAAGGCATCATCCACTCGCTGCCCACGCCGGTGGAGGTCTCCTCCGTGAAGGCGCTGGTGGAGGTGATTCCCGGCGCGGAGATGGCCCGCTTCTTCAAGACGGGCGCGGACGCCACCTCCGCCGCCGTGCGCCTGTCGCGCCACCTCACCGGCCGCGAGCACATCGTCACCGTGGGCTACAACGGCTGGCACGACCACTTCATGTATGACACGCCGGGCGTGCCCCCGACGGTCGCGAAGCTCACCACCCGCCTGCCGCTCTTCACGCCCCCGGACGAGCCCGCGCTCATCGAGCACATCGAGAAGCACGGCGCCCAGCTGGCCTGTGTGCTGCTGGCCATCCCGTACAACCGCACCGTCACCCGCGAGTTCCTCCTCCAGGTGAAGGAGACCTGCGCGAAGCACGGCGTGCTGTTCGTCCTGGACGAGGTCGTCACCGGCTTCCGCCTGGCCCTGGGCGGCGCGCAGCAGTACTTCAACATCCGGGCGGACTTCGTCACGCTGTCCAAGGGCATCGCCGCGGGCATGCCCCTGTCCGCCATCGCCGGCCCGGAGAAGTACCTCTCCCGCCTGAGCGACCTCCAGGTGTCCACCACCTTCGGCGGTGAGATGCTGTCGCTGGCCGTGTGCGAGGCCGTCATCAAGGAGTACCGGAGCACGAACTACGTCGAGCACATCGCCAGCATGGGCCGCCGCCTGCGCGACGGCGTCAACGCCCACGCGCGCGAGACGGGCTCCACCCTGGAGGTCATCGGCTACGACGCCGTGCCCTTCTTCCGCTTCAGCAAGGTCATCCCCGAGCACATCGAGAAGATGATCCCCTTCCAGGCCGGAATGGCCCGCCGGGGCGTCATCCTCCGCCGCGACCTGAACTTCATCAGCGCCGTGCACACCGTGGAGCAGATCGACCACACCATCGCCGCCGCTGGCGAGGTGCTCCGCGAGACGGCCGCCGCCGCCAAGGCCAGCGCGGCCTGAGCCTGAAACAATCACTCAACCACCGTCCGTGAAGCCAGACGTCGGGCGGCTCCCTGCATCAGTCACCTTGACAGGGATTCGGGGCCATGGCACTTCCCGGCCCGAAAGATGAGAATGGTTCTCATTTTCATTCAAACAATCCAGGAGGGCGGCTGATGTCTTCGACGGCGGGACACGCGGTGGTGACGGGCGCGGCGCAAGGCATTGGCGCGGCGGTGGCGCGCAGGCTGGCGCGCACGATGCCCGTCGCGGTGTTCGACCAGAACGCCGCGGGCCTGGAGCTGCTGGTGGCGGAGCTGCGCCAGCAGGGCCTGAAGGCCACCGCGTTCCCGGTGGACGTGCGCGACAAGGACGGCATCGAGGACGCCATCGCGTACATCGACGGCAAGCTGGGCCCCATCCAGGTGCTGGCCAACGTGGCGGGCATCCTGCACATGGGCTCGGTGCTCACGCAGAGTGACGCGGACTGGATGTCCACGTTCGCGGTCAACACCCACGGCGTGTTTCATGTCTCGCGCGCGGTGGCCCGGCACATGGTGCCCCGCCGCTCCGGCGCCATCGTGACGGTGGGCTCCAACGCGGCCGGCGTGCCGCGCATGCAGATGGCGGCCTACGCGGCGTCCAAGGCCGCCTCCACCATGTTCACCAAGTGTCTGGGATTGGAGCTGGCCGAGCACGGCATCCGTTGCAACATCGTGTCTCCCGGCTCCACCGACACCGCCATGCAGCGGGGCATGTGGACGGATGAATCCGGCCCCGTGCGGGTCATCCAGGGCTCACTGGACACCTTCCGCACGGGCATTCCGCTGCGCCGCATCGCCACGCCGGACGACATCGCGGACGCCGTGGTGTTCCTCGCGTCCGACCAGGCCCGGCACATCACGATGCATGATTTGTGTATCGACGGTGGAGCCACACTGGGCGTGTAGCGCGCCCGCGGCGTTCACCTTCTCTCCCCTGAACTCCCCCACAAGTCGCCCCGAGTTGAGAATGATTCCTGATACCAAAATCGCTGAACGGCAGCCGGACGCGCGGACGGTGGACGGCGTGGTGGGCGCGCCGGCCGTGGCGCGGGAGCCGGAGCAGGAGGCGCTCTCTTCGCGGCTCTTGCGCGACTACGACGCGGGCGCGTTCTTCTTCGCGTCCCCCAAGCGCACCATGCTGGCGCGCGGCGTGTTCGCCACGGTGCCGGATGCGGGCGGGGCGAACTCGCTGGACGGCCTGCCGGAGCGCGTGGCCGCGGTGCTCAACGCCTCGCGGGACGCGGCGCATGACATCCCGGTGGCGGTGGGCGCGGTGCCCTTCGACGGCAAGGTGCCCGCGCACCTGGTGGTGCCCAACACCCTCCAGCGCGCGGGGCCCATGGTGTTCGACGGGGCCGCTGCCGCGCGGTCGCCCCTGGCCGGTCAGTACACGCTGCGGCCCGTGCCGGAGCCCTCCGCGTACCAGGACGGCGTGGCGGCGGCGCTGAAGCTCATGCAGGAGGGCCCGCTGCGCAAGGTGGTGCTGTCGCGCTCCCTGCACGTGGACACGGCGGCGCCGGTGGACCTGCGGCAGCTGTTGCACAACCTGGCCCGGCGCAACCCGCATGGGTACACCTTCGCGGTGGACCTGCCGCAGCACGCGGACGCGGCCCCCGGCGCGGGACGGCGCACGCTCATCGGCGCGAGCCCGGAGCTGCTGGTGGCGCGCTCCGGCCTCCAGGTGCTGGCCAATCCGCTGGCGGGCTCCGCCGCGCGCAGCCCGGATCCGGTGGAGGACCAGGCGCGGGCCACGCGGCTGATGGCGTCGCCCAAGGACCTGCACGAGCACGCGGTCGTCATCGACGCGGTGGCGGAGGCGCTGCGGCCCTTCTGCAAGACGCTGGACGTGCCCAAGGGCCCGTCGCTCGTGAGCACCCAGACGATGTGGCACCTGTCCACCCGCATCACGGGTGAGCTGAAGGATCCGTCCATCACCTCGCTGACGCTGGCGCTGGCCATGCACCCCACCCCGGCGGTGTGCGGCCACCCGACGGCGCTGGCGCACGAGGCCATCGGGAACATCGAGCCGTTCCACCGCGGCTACTTCACGGGCACCGTGGGCTGGTGCGACGCGAACGGCGACGGTCAGTGGGCCGTCACCATCCGCTGCGCGGAGGCCGACGAGCGCACCCTGCGGCTCTTCGCGGGCGCGGGCATCGTGGTGGGCTCCACGCCGGAGGCGGAGCTCGCGGAGACCGAGGCCAAGTTCCGAACCATGCTCCAGGCCATGGGCCTGGGCCTCGAGGTGCAGCCGTGAGCACCTCACGGGAACACCTGCCCGGCTGCCCCACGTGGCCGGAGGACTTCGCCCGGCGCTACCGCGAGGCCGGCTACTGGCGCGGGGAGACCTTCGGCCAGCTCCTGCGCGACCGCGCCCGGGACTTCGGGGCACGCGTGGCGCTGGTGGGCGGCGCGCACCGCTGGACGTACGCGGAGCTGGACGCGCGCGTGGACCGCATGGCCGCGGGCTTCCACGCCCTGGGCATCCGCGCGCGCGACCGCGTGGTGGTGCAGCTGCCGAACGTGCCGGAGTTCTACGAGGTCATCTTCGCGCTGTTCCGCATGGGCGCGCTGCCGGTGTTCGCGCTGCCGGCGCACCGCGCGTCGGAGATCGGCTACTTCTGCGAGTTCACGGAAGCCGTCGCGTACGTCATCCCGGAGCGCTTCGGTGGCTTCGACTACCGGGGGCTCGCGGCGCAGGTGAAGGCCGCCACGCCCACGCTCAAGCACGTGCTGGTGCTGGGTGACGCGGGTGCGCATACGGCGCTCGGCTCCGTGCCCGCTGAGCCCCTGACGTTGGAGGCGCTGGTGGGCCCTTCGCCTTCCGACGTGGCGTTCTTCCAGCTGTCCGGCGGCAGCACCGGCGTGCCCAAGCTCATTCCGCGCACGCACGACGACTACATCTACAGCCTGCGCGCCAGCGTGGACGTGTGCCAGTTCACCGCCGAGACGGTGTACCTGTGCGCGCTGCCAGCGGCGCACAACTTCCCCATGTCCTCGCCCGGCGTGCTGGGCACGTTCCAAGCGGGTGGCACGGCGGTGATGGCGCTGAACCCCAGCCCGGACGTGGCCTTCCCGCTCATCGAGCGCGAGCGCGTCACCGTCACCGCGCTGGTGCCTCCGCTGACCATGGTGTGGCTGGACTCGACGCTGGCGAAGAAGCACGACCTGTCCAGCCTGAAGGTCCTCCAGGTGGGCGGCGCCCGGCTGAGCGACGAGGCCGCCGCGCGCGTGCGCCCCACGCTGGGCTGCGGGCTCCAGCAGGTCTTCGGCATGGCCGAGGGCCTGGTGAACTACACGCGGCTGGACGACCCGGAGACGCGCATCGTCACCACGCAGGGCCGCCCCATGTCGGACGCGGACGAACTGCGCGTGGTGGACGACGACGACGTGCCGGTGGCGCCCGGAGAGACGGGCCACCTGCTCACGCGCGGGCCGTACACCATCCGCGGCTACTACAAGGCGGACGCGCACAACGCGAAGGCCTTCACCTCGGACGGCTTCTACCGGACGGGCGATCTGGTGCGCCTGACGCCGGAGGGCGACCTGGTGGTGGAGGGCCGCGCGAAGGATCAGATCAACCGCGGCGGCGACAAGGTCGCGGCGGAGGAGGTGGAGAACCACCTGCTTGCCCACCCTTCCGTCAGCGACGTCGCGGTGGTGGCCATCCCGGACAAGTTCCTGGGCGAACGCACCTGCGCCGTCGTCATCCCCCGCGGCGAGGCCCCCGCCCCCTCCGCGCTCAACGCCTTCCTGCGCCAGCGCGGCCTGGCGTCATTCAAGATCCCCGACCGCATCGAATTCGTCGCGGCCTTCCCGCAGACGGGCGTCGGCAAGGTCAGCAAGAAGGCGCTGCGCGACAGCCTGCGCCAGTCCCTCTCCACTCCCTCTCCCTGAAACAGGAGCCCTCCATGGCACTGCCTGCCATTGCCCCCTATTCCATGCCCGGCGCGGCGGACCTGCCCCGGAACAAGCTCTCCTGGACGCCGGAGCCCAAGCGCTGCGTCCTGCTCATCCACGACATGCAGCGCTACTTCGTGGACGCCTTCACACAGGGCCAGTCCCCGGTGACGGAGCTGGTGGCCAACATCCAGCGCCTGCGCGAGCACGCGGTGAAGCTGGGCATCCCCGTCGTCTACTCCGCGCAGCCGGGAGACCAGACGCCGGAGCAGCGCGGCCTCCAGCTGGAGTTCTGGGGCCCCGGCGTCCGCGCCGGCCCGAAGCAGCAGATCATCGACGCGCTCACCCCGGCACAGGGCGACACCGTCCTCACCAAGTGGCGCTACAGCGCGTTCCGCAACACGCGCCTGATGGACCTGATGCGCGAGCAGGGCCGCGACCAGCTCATCATCTGCGGCATCTACGCGCACATTGGCTGCCTCCAGACGGCCAGCGACGGCTCCATGAGCGAGATCCGTCCCTTCCTCGTCGCGGACGCGGTGGCGGACTTCTCGCTGGAGAAGCACCGGATGGCGCTCGACTACGCCTCGCAGCTCGTGGCGTTCGTCACCACCACGCAGCAGCTCATGGACGCGATGCCGGTGCAGGCCGCTGGCGCGGCGGTGGACCGCGAGCAGCTTCGCGCGGACGTGGCGGAGCTGCTGATGGAGTCCGCGTCCGCGATTGGCGAGGACGACAACCTGCTCGAGCGCGGCATGGACTCCATCCGCCTGATGAGCCTGGTGGAGCGCTGGCGGCAGGGCGGCACGGAGGTCTCCTTCGTGGAGCTCGCGGAGAAGCCCACGCTCACCGACTGGTACGCGCTGCTCGCCGCGAAGCAGCCTGTCGCGATGGCCCCCGGCGCTCGCGCCTCATAACCCGCCCTCGGGGCGGCCCCCTTCCCCCGGAGTTCCCCGTCATGCTTCCCCCATCCCAGGACCACCGCCCGCTGACCGCGGCCCAGCACGGCATCTGGGTGGGGCAACAGCTCGACCTGAAGAGCCCCGTCTACAACGCCGGGGAGTGCATTGAGTTCCGCGGCGCCGTGGACCCCGTGCGCTTCGAGTCCGCCCTGCGCAAGGCGGTGGCGGACGCGGACGCGCTGCACTCGCGCTTCGTCGCGGGCGCGGAGGGTCCGGTCCAGCGCATCGACGCGGGGACGGACTGGACGCTCCAGCACGTGGACCTGAGCGGCGAGTCCGACCCCTGGGCCGCAGCGCAGGAGTGGATGTGGAAGGACCTGGGCCGCACGGTGGACCTGGGCACGGGCCCACTGTTCGCGCAGGCGCTGCTCACCGTGGGGCCGGAGCGGTCCTTCTGGTTCCAGCGCATCCACCACATCGCCATGGATGGCTATGGCTTCTCGCTGCTCGCGCGTCGCGTGGCGGAGCTCTACACGGCGGAGGTGATGGGCAAGGTCGCGCCGGCGGGGTTCAGCCGGCTGGGCCCCGTGTTGGAGGAGGACGTCGCGTACCGGAGCGGCGCCCAGCTGGAGAAGGACCGCGACTTCTGGGTGAAGCGCTTCGAGGACGCGCCGGTGCCCCCGCTGCTCGCGGAGGCGGCGCCCATGTCGTCGCGCTTCGTGCGGCGTTCGGAATACCTGCGGCCGGAGCTGATGGCGGCGCTACAGGCGGGCGCGAAGCAGGTGGGCGTGAGCTGGTCCGACCTGGTGCTCGCGGTGACGGCCATCTACCTGCACCAGCGCACGGGCGCGCCGGAGGCCGTGCTGGGTCTGCCGGTGATGGGCCGGCTGGGTTCCGCGTCGCTGCGCGTGCCGTGCATGGCCATGAACATCGTGCCGCTGCGCATCGCCGTGCGGACCGACGCGGGGCTGTACGCGCTGGCCCGCGACGTGGCGGCGGAGATGAAGGCCTCGCGTCCGCACCTGCGCTACCGCTATGAGCAGCTGCGGCGCGACCTGCGCCTCGTGGGTGGACAGCGCAAGCTGTTCGGCCCCGTCGTCAACATCATGCCGTTCGACTACGCCCTGGACTTCGCGGGCGTGCCGGGCACGGCGCACAACATCTCCGCGGGCCCGGTGGAGGACCTGTCCTTCGGCTTCCATGCGCGCTCGGGCGGAACGGCCCTGCGCGTGGACCTGGACGCGAACCCCGCTTGCTACACGGAGGCAGCGCTGGAGGAGCACCAGCGCGGGTTCCTCCAGCTGCTGGAGTCGCTCCTCGCCCAGCCCGAGCAGCCGGTGCGGCGTTCCGCGTCGGGCGCGTCAGGCTCCGTGCTGGATGGCGGGCCGGTGCCTCTGGTGCGCCCGGTGCTGGAGCTGCTGAAGGCCCAGGCCGACGTCCGGCCGGACGCGGTCGCGCTGGAGCACGGCCGCTGGCGGATGACCTACCGCGAGCTGGTGGCTGCGTCGCAGGCCCTGGCGTCGCGATTGACTGAAGCGGGCGTGCGGCCCGACACGGCGGTGGCGGTGAAGGTGCCCCGGGGCATCGACGCCATCGTGTCCAGCCTGGGCATCCTGTTCGCGGGCGCCGGCTACCTGCCCATCGATCCGACAGGCCCGGCCACGCGCAACGCGGCCATCCTCCAGGACGCGCGGCCCGCCGTGATGGTGGTGTCAGAGCGCCCCTCGCCCGATGCGGATCCGACCGCGCCGGGGGTCCTCGTCGTGCAGCGGCTGGATCAGGCCGACACCTCGCCGCTGGATTCGACGGAGCATGCCAGCCCGCGAGTCGTGCCCGCTGCCCAGCGGCTGGAAGCACGCGATGCGGAGCCCGCGTCGAGCGCTGAGGCCCGGCTCGCTTACGTCATCTACACGTCCGGCTCCACCGGCCAGCCCAACGGCGTGCAGGTGACGCACGGAGCCCTGGCCCACTTCGTCGCGGGCGCGACGCAGCGCTACAGCGTCGGTCCCGAGGACCGCGTCCTCCAGTTCGCCCCGCTCCACTTCGACGCGAGCGTGGAGGAGATCTTCGTCACGCTGTGCGCGGGCGGACGGCTGGTGCTGCGCACGGACGAGATGCTCCAGTCGGTGCCGCGCCTCATGGAGGCCTGCGCCGAAGCAGGCATCACCCTGCTCGACCTGCCCACCGCCTTCTGGCACGAGCTGGCCTACAGCCTGTCCACCGGCGCCGCCCGGCTGCCCGACGCGCTTCGCACCGTCATCATCGGCGGCGAGGCGGCGCTGCCGGAGCGCATCGCCCGCTGGAAGGACGTCGCGGGCGACCGCGTGCACCTGCTCAACACCTACGGCCCCACCGAGGCCACCGTCGTTGCCACTGTCGCGGAGATCGCAGGGCCGGACGCCCTGCCCTCCGGTGACGAGGTCCCCATCGGCCGCCCGCTGCCCGGCGTCGTCGCCGCGGTCGTCACGCCGCAGGGACGACTGGCCGCCCCCGGCAAGGAGGGCGAGCTGTGCCTGATGGGCGGCGCGCTCGCTCGCGGCTACCTGAGCCGCCCGGAGCTGGACGCCGCCCGCTTCACCCGCCTGGACGCGGTGGAGGGAACGCCCCGCGCCTACCGCACCGGCGACAAGGTACGCGTGCGCGAGGACGGCCAGCTGGTGTTCGTGGGCCGCGTGGACGACGAGTTCAAGATCAGCGGCCACCGCATCGACCCGGGCGAAGTCGAAACCGTGCTGTTGAAGTATCCGGGTATCCGGGAGGCCGCCGTCGTCGGTCAGGTGCTGCCGGGCGGGTCTCGCCGGCTGTGCGCGCACCTGGTGGCGTCACCGGAGCCCTCACCCGCGGAGCTGCGCAAGCACCTGCTCGCGGCGCTCCCCGCGCCCATGGTGCCCGGCGCCTTCGCCTTCGCGGAGCGGCTGCCCCGCACCAGCACCGGGAAGATCGACCGCAAGGCCCTCCAGAACGCGATGCCCGCGGACGAGAGCGCCGCGCTGCTCGCCTCCGCGACACCCATGGAGCGCACGGTGCTGGAGGTCTGGGAGCAGGTGCTGGGCCGCGCCGCCACGTCGCTCCAGGACGACTTCTTCGAGCTGGGCGGCCAGTCCCTCCAGAGCATCCAGGTCGCCAACCGGCTGGGGATCGCCGTGGGCCGCGACGTGCCCGTGGCCACCGTCTTCAAGCACCCCACCGTGTCTGGCCTCGCGCAGGCGCTCCAGGGCGGAAGCACGGGCGGCGCGGAGGCAGGCGGCCTCACGTCCGCGATGCTCGCGGACGCGGAGCTGGACGAGGACGTCGTCCCCTCCACGACGGGCGAGGCCTGGGCGCGCGAGCTTCCGCGCCAGGGCTACCGCCAGGTCCTGCTCACTGGCGCCACCGGCTTCGTCGGCGCGCACCTGCTCCACCAGCTCCTGACCCGGACGGACGCGCGCATCATCTGCCCCGTGCGCGCGAAGGACGAGGCGCAGGCGATGGACCGGCTGCGCTCGGCGCTGACCGGCCAGAAGCTGCCCCTGGCGGGACTGGAGGCGCGGGTGCTCGCGCTGCCGGCGGACCTCTCCCAGCCGCTGCTGGGCCTGGACTCCACGCGCTTCCACGGGCTCGCCGCCGAGTGCGACGCCGTCATCCACAACGCCGCGGTCGTCAGCGTGGTGCGCGAGTACGGCAGCCTCCAGGGCGTCAACGTGCGCGGGACTCGCGAGCTGCTCAAGCTGGCCGCCGCCGTCCGCCCCAAGCCCTTCCACTACGTGTCCACGCTGGCGGTGGCGCCCCAGGCGAACCTGTCCCCGGACGTGCCGGAGGCCTTCGTCCCCGCGCACCCCGGCCTGCGCGACGGCTACCAGCAGAGCAAGTGGATCGCGGAGCGGCTGGTGCAACAGGCCTCCGAGCGCGGCCTGCCCGCGACGGTCTACCGCCTGGGCCGCGTGGTGGGCGCTCCGGACACCGCACTCGTGAACACGCAGGACCTGGTGTGGCGCATCGTGCTCGCGGGCCTGCCCGTCCGTGCCCTGCCGCTGCTGGACGTGGGCGAGGTCTGGACGCCGGTGGACTTCGTGGCCAGCGCCATCGTCCAGCTCTCGCGCGCGTCGCATCCGGGCGCGGTGTTCAACGTGACGCCCGCCGCGGAGGTGCGCCTGTCGGAGCTGTTCGGCTGGGTGCGCGACTACGGCTACCCGTTGGATCTGTGCCACGTGCCGGAGTGGCGCGACCGCGTCGCGAAGGGCTCCGGCGGCCACGACGCCACGCTCGCGTTCTTCGACTTGCGCAGCGGGGACTCCACGCCGGCCTTCGGCCTGGGCCCCATCCGCTGTGAACGGCTGCTGGCCGCGCTGGAGGGCACCGACGTCCGCTGCCCTCCCACGGACCGGAACCTCCTCTATCGCTACCTCGACTCCTGCGTCGCGCAGGGAATCCTGCCCCCGAAAGTGACGGCGCTCCCGTGACGAATACCTCCTGGTCCCCCTCCTCCTGGCGGGCGAAGCCGGTCCGATACATTCCCGACGACTACCCCGACCCGTCCGCCCTCGCGCGCGTGGAGGCGGAGCTGGCGCGCCTGCCGCCGCTGGTGCACGCCGAAGAGACCCGCCGTCTGCGGGAAGCCCTGGGACAGGTGGCCGAGGGCAAGGCCTTCCTGCTCCAGGGCGGCGACTGCGCGGAGAGCTTCAAGGAGTTCTCCGCGGAGAACGTGCGCGTCACCTTCCAGCTCCTGCTCCAGATGGCTGGCGTGCTCACGTTCGCGGGCGGCTGCCCGGTGGTGAAGGTGGGCCGCATCGCCGGCCAGTTCGCCAAGCCGCGCTCCAACGCCACGGAGACCGTCAACGGCGTCACGCTGCCCAGCTACCGCGGCGACATCATCAACGGCATGGACTTCGACGCGCGCGAGCGCACGCCGGATCCCCAGCGCCTGCTGCGCGCGTACCACCAGTCCGCGGAGACGATGCAACTGGTGCGGGCCTTCGCGCGCGAGGGCTACACGGACCTGACCCGCCTCCTGGGCCACCGGCCGGAGTCCGAGGGCGCCGTGCGCCCGGTGGACTTCTTCACCAGCCACGAGGCCCTGCTCCTCAACGTCGAGCAGGCGATGACGCGCGTCGATGAGTCCACGGGCGGCTGGTACGACACGTCCGCGCACATGCTCTGGATTGGCGAGCGCACCCGCCAGTTGGACGGCGGCCACGTGGAGTTCATGCGCGGCATCCAGAACCCCATCGGGCTCAAGTGCGGCCCCACGCTGGAGCCGGACGACCTGGTCCGCCTCATCGACACGCTCAACCCCCAGGGCCTCCCCGGCAAGCTCACGCTCATCGGGCGCTTCGGTTCGGATCAGGTCTCCGCGCGCCTGCCCCGGCTGATGGCCGCCACCCGGCGCCACGGCAGCCCCGTGGTGTGGTCCATCGACCCGATGCACGGCAACACGCACAAGGCCAGCAACGGCTACAAGACGCGCTCGCTGGAGCGGATCCTCTCGGAGGTGATGGGCTTCCTCCAGGTCGCCGCCGCGGAGGGCGTGCATCCCGGAGGCCTCCACCTGGAGATGACCGGCCAGGACGTCACCGAGTGCCTGGGCGGCCCGCTCGACGTGTCCGAGGACGACCTCTCCGACCGCTACCACACGCACTGCGATCCGCGCCTCAACGCGGACCAGTCGCTCCAGCTCGCGTTCCGCGTCGCGGACGGCCTGCACACCACCGTGCGCACCCCTCAGGACCGCGCGGCCTGATTTGCCATGGAGCCTTGACAGCTCAGACTTCGTGCGGCTAAACGTCGCGCCGTTGAAAATGAGAACCATTTTCATAATCGCGATCGAAGCGAAGCGCAGGTGGCGGTCCCGGGTGGGCGCGGCCCTGCTGTCTTCCATCTGTTTCGGTGGCCTGGCCCAGGCGGGTTCGCCGCCCACGGCACCCGAAGCAGCTCCCGCGGCCGCTCCGGCGGAGCCCGTCATCGAGCTGCCGAAGTTGATCCACACCGTGGAGGCGCCCTACCCCGAAGAGGCGGAGCGCGCCCAGCTGGAGGCGAACGTCCGCCTGCGCCTGCGCGTGGACACGCAGGGCGTGGTGACGCAGGCGGAGGTGATGGAGCCCGTGGGCCACGGCTTCGATGAAGCCGCGCGCACCGCCGCGCTCCAGTTCCGCTTCACGCCCGCGAAGCGCAACGGCGTCCCCGCCCCCGCGCGCGTCACGTACACCTATGTCTTCCAGCTGCCCGGCCGCTCCAAGGCCGTGGCCGCCACGCCGCCGCCCGCACTGTCCAGCGCGCCCAAGGCCGCGGCGTCCCAGGACGAGGCCCCGGCCGAGTACCAGGAGGACGTCGAGGTCACCGCCGTGGGCGAGACGCGCGCCGAGCGCCGCCGCAAGTCCGCGGAGGCCGTGCACGTCATCGAGCTGGAGCAGGCCAGCATGGAGTCCGCCGACCTGGGCACCGCGCTGGCGCGCACGGAGGGCGTGGACGTGCGCCGCACGGGCGGCCTGGGCAGCAGCGCGCGCATCTCCATCGCGGGGCTGTCGGATGATCAGGTGCGCTTCTTCATCGACGGCGTTCCGCTGGAGTTCGCGGGCTACGGCCCGGGCCTGGCGAACGTGCCGGTGAACCTGGTGCAGCAGATGGAGGTCTACACGGGCGTGGTGCCCATCCGCTTCGGCGCGGACGTGCTGGGCGGCGCGGTGGAGCTCGTCACCGACCAGGACGTGCGCGGCTCGGCCGTGGCGGGCTCCTACGAGCTGGCCTCCTTCAACACCCACCGCGTCACCGCGAGCGGCCGCCACTACCAGGAGTCCACCGGCCTGATGGTGCGCGCGCACGGCTTCTACGACGACGCGCGCAACGACTACCCCGTCAACGTGGAGGTGCCCAACGACCTGGGCAAGCCCGTGCCCGTGAAGGTGCCGCGCTTCCACGACGGCTACCGCGCTGGCGGGGCCAGCGTGGAGGCGGGCTTCGTGGACAAGCCCTGGGCGCGGCGCCTGCTGGTGCGCGGCTTCTTCAACGCCGCCGGCCGCGACATCCAGAACGACGTCAACATGGAGTCCGCCTACGGCGAGGTGACCACCGCCGACGGCTCCGCGGGCGGCACGCTGCGCTACTCGCGGAACTACGACCCGGGCGTGAGCGTGGACGCGGTGGGCGGGTACACGTTCCGCCGCAACCGGTTCCTGGACATCGGCTCGTGCGCCTATGACTGGTATGGCCGCTGCTTCCTCACGCTGCCCCAGCGCGGGGAGATCACCGAAGGCGGCACGGAGCGCTACGTCAACCAGCACACCGCGTTCGCGCGGCTCAACGCCGCCTGGACGCCCGTGCCCGGCGGCGCGCACACGCTGCGGCTCGCGGTGTCGCCCAGCTTCGTGGCGCGGACGGGCGAGGACCGCCGGCTCCAGGCGAACAACCAACCGGATCCGCTCTCCGCGCCCCGCGGCGTGACGTCACTGGTGACGGGCCTGGAGTACCAGCTCGACGCCATCGACGGGCGGCTCCAGAACATCGCCTTCGTGAAGGACTACCTCCAGGACGTGCGGGCGCAGAAGCTGCTGGCCAGCGCGGAGTTCCTGGACCAGGGCCGCACCGCGCACGAGCTGGGTTTGGGCGACAGCCTGCGCTTCCGCATCACCCCCGAGCTCAGCGCCAAGGCCTCCTACGAGTGGGCCACGCGGCTGCCCCGCCCGGATGAGCTCTTCGGTGATGGGAACCTCATCGACGCCAACCTGGAGCTCCAGCCGGAGACCAGCCACAACTTCAACCTGGGGCTGGGCTACGCGGGCCAGGAAGGCCGCGCCGGCAGCTTCCGCGCCAACGTGGGCGGCTTCGCCCGGCTGACGGATCAGCTCATCATCCTGATTGGCCAGGGCAGCTCCTTCACGTACCAGAACGTCTACGGCTCCCGCTCGCTGGGCGCGATGGGCTCCGTGGGGTGGACGTCGCCGGGCCGCTACCTGAGCCTGGACGGCAACGCCACGTATCAGGATCTGCGCAACACCTCTGGCGAGGGCAACTACGCCGAGTTCAAGGACCAGCGCATCCCCAACCGTCCCTACCTGACCGCCAACGGCAGCGCGCAGGTCCGGGTGTCTGGCCTGCTCAAGTTCCAGGACGAGCTGCTCGTCACCTGGCGCACGCGCTACGTGGACGACTTCCTCCTCTCCTGGGAGGCGCTGGGCAACGACGAGAAGCTGGGCATCGATTCACAGCTCACGCACGGGCTGGCGCTCACCTACGTCATCCGCGACATGACGACCCGGCTGAGCTGGACGTTGGACTTCCAGAACGTCACCAACGCCCAGACCTACGACTTCTACGGGGTCCAGCGCCCCGGGCGGCTCATCGCCGCCAAGTTCACGCTGGAGCGCTGAACACCGCCTTCCTGTCTTTCGCCGCACCCCACCCCACTTGAAAGGGAAGTCCTTTGAAGCCTTCACCCTTCTTCCGCGCCTCCGCGCGTCTGCTCCTGACGCTCTCGCTCGCCTTCACCGCGGCGGCCTGCAGCGACGACGACGACAAGACCCCGGACGCCGGCACGGACACCGACGGTGGCACGACGACTCCGATGTACGCGTTCGTCGCGCAGGTCAGCGTCGAGGGCAACTCCACCAGCTACATCGTCCTGACGGAGACGCTGGATCCGGCCATGCCGCTGTCCACGACCAACGCCACGCAGATCAACGGCCGCGCGCTGGGCTCCGGCATCGCGAAGACGGGCTCCATCTTCATCTCCAGCAGCGCAGGCGCCACCGTCACCCGCTACAACCTGACGGCCGGCAACACGCTGGAGAAGGCCGGTGAGGTCACCTTCGCGGGCAAGGGTGTCACCTCCATTGGCGAGTACCAGAACCAGTTCCAGTTCGTCTCCGAGACCAAGGCCTACTACTTCGACGGCCGCAACTCGCAGGTCATCATCTGGAACCCGAAGGACATGACGCTGACGAACAGCATCTCGCTGCCGGAGATGACCATCGCCGGGAGCTCGACGACCTTCGCCTCCAACCCGATCCACGTGGCCAACAAGGTGCTGATGCCGCTGGGCTGGCGCGCGGGCGCCGCCGTCACCAAGCAGGCGGGCATCATCGTGGTGGACACCACGAACGACACCGCGATGGTGGTGAAGGATGATCGCTGCGGCTACGTGCGCGACGGCATCGTGGGCACGGACGGCAAGGTCTACCTGGCGACGGAGGCGTACGGCGCCGCGGAGAAGCGCGTGTCCGGCACCAACCCCAGCGTGCCCACCCCCTGCCTGCTGAAGTTCGACCCGGTGACGAACACCTACGACAAGGACTTCTTCAAGGAGCTGGGCACGCTGACGAACGGCGGCGCCACGGGTTCGCTGCTCGCGGGCCCCAACGGCACGGGCTACCTGCGCGTGCTGGATGAGACCGCCTACCCGGTCGCGCCGGACACGGTCGCGCGCACCCTGGCGAGCGCCGTGGCCTGGAAGTGGTGGAAGCTCGACCCGGCCGCCGGCACCAACGCGACGCTGGTGGACACGCTGCCGGCCAGCACGGGCAGCTCCTTCCTGTACGAGCTGAACGGCCGCACGGTGTTCAGCGAGTTCACCAACAACAGCGGCACCACGAACTACCGCGAGCTGACGGACCTGAGCGGCAACCTGGTGGCGACGCACCAGGGCCTGTCGTTCTCCTTCCTGCAGCTGCGCTAGCCCTCCGAGCCTCCTGGAGCATCCGGCCCCCGGGACTCGAAGTCCCGGGGGCCGTTTCATTGCGGGGAACTCAGGTGCACATCAGCCAGGAGCACTTGCCGGACTGGCACTCGCGGCCGGAGGAACACAGCGAGCCCTTGGGGCGCTTGTTCACACACTTGCCGTCGTTGGTGCCCCAGCCGCAGAACTGGTTGGAGGCGCAGTGCGAGTCCGCGGAGCAGGTGCAGACGCCCGGGATGTCACCGCAGTCGTCCCACGCGCTGCACAGGTTGGACTTGCACTCCTGGTCGAAGCGGCACGTCTCCGACACCAGCTTGGTGCTGGGGGCGTAGGCCTTGCCGCAGATCTTCGGATACGACGCCTCACGGGTGGCCTTTGCGACGTAGGGGTCGACGCCGCCGGTGTCGATGTCGTTGGCCGCGTCCGCCATGCCGGTGCGGGTGCCGCTGGCGCGCTCCCACATCCGGATGAAGTTCTCCGAGGAGCCCTCCAGGCCCGTGGTGTTGACGCCCAGCTGCTTCAGGTCCCTCACCACGTCCGGCAGCAGGCCCACGTGGGCCAGGCCGTACACGTCGAAGTCGGTGCCCAGCGGCGGCGGGCCGGAGACGCGCTGCTGCTCTTCCTGGGCGTCGGCCTCCGCGCGGAAGCCCGCGGAGCACGCGCCGAAGTCACCGAAGCGCGGGCGCGTCTGCTGGATGAAGCCGTTCAGGTCCGCGCCGAAGCCCATGTTGACCTTGAGGCCCTGGCGGCCGAACTCGTACGCCTGCGCGAGCGAGCGCGTGGAGCCCTGGCAGTTGTTGGCCACCGGCGTGCGGTTGTAGTTGCGCGTCTCGTCGTGCGCGGTGCGCAGGCCGAACATGCCGCCCGTCTGGCGCACGTAGCGGATGACCCACGACGGCGTCGTCTTCTCGTTGGCGGCCAGGTCCGGGTTCATCACCTCGCGGAAGTGGCCGTGGGAGATGTAGAGCGGGTAGTACGTCCGCGCCTGGGACAGGGCATAGGCGTCCTGGACGCTCTTCTCGGACATGTGGGCCATGTCGATGAGCATCCCCTTGTTCATCATCTCCTGGACCAGCGCCTTGCCGTCCGCGGTGAGGCCCTTGGTGTTCTTGCAGTTGGCGTCCACGTCGAAGCCCAACGTGAAGCCGTTGCCGGTGAGGCCGCAGTCCGTGTCGATGTGACAGTTCTCCAGGAACTGGGCCACCTGGAAGATGGCGTTGTGCGGGGCCGCGCCGCCAAAGCGGTTGTCCAGCTGGTGCACCGGCTGCAGCGAGCGCACACCCAGCGAATGGACGCGGTTCAGCTCCGCGCGCCAGTCCTTGGTGCCGAAGAGCTTGCTGGACTCGATGGAGAGCACCATGGCGAGCTTGCCCTGCGAGATGATCTGCCGGGCGTGCGCGGGCGACAGGGCGATCTCCGCCCAGTCCGTGCGCGCGTCGAAGTCGCGGGCCATCTGGAGCTGGACGTCCACGTCCATCATCTCGTCACAGGGCCGCTTGAGGTTCTGGTACGGCAGCGCCTTGCAGAGGAACTCGTTGCTGACGAGCGACACCATGACCAGGGACATGCCGCCCTGGCGGGCCTTGTTCAGCCAGCCCTCCCACGCCTGCTGGTGCGCGATGGTGTCCCAACGCGGCCACTGGGTGGGCGTCTCCATGCGGCCCAGGTGCAGGCCGGTGTCGCCCTCGGTGCCCTCCACCTGGCCGATGACCTCCGACGCCACCGCGCCGCCCACGCCGAACACGTCGGACAGGATGGGGATGCCGCCCAGGTTCACGCTGCCGGAGTTGGGACAGAGGTTGAGCATGTCGCGCAGGTCCATGCGGACGCGCGCGTGGTCGCTCTCCGGCATGCCGCCGTCACAGCTCGCCAGCGTGCCGGTGTGACCGCCGTGGAACCACCCGCCGCCGAAGGCTTCTTCCGCGAACATGTGGTGGTGCATCTCCGCGAAGCCGCCCACCGCGAGCGGCTGGGCCACCTCCGCGGGCGCTTCCACGGGCGCGGGCGGCTCGTCGGAGACAGGCCCGCAGGCCAGCGCGAGCGACGTGGCCGCGAGCAGCGGTGAAGACAGAAATCTTGAGACAATTCGGGAGCGACGCGACATGCGGTGCACCTTTCCGGGTGGAGGGGCACCGGGCGTATCAGCACCTGTTCCAGCTAATCAAATCTCACAGCCTAAGCGTGGTGACGCATGACATTGACGCGCTGCGCGGCACGGCGGGTTGTCTCCTGCTCGCGCCGTGGCCATGTGTGCTTCATGGCGGCCACCGACACGCTTCCAGACCTTCCATTGCCGGAGCTGCTGAAGCGCGTGGGCTTCCGGCGGCGGCGGCGGGGGTTTGGCTCGGCCACCCAGCTGCTCTGGAACAGGGTGGAGAGCAACGCCTCGCTCCTCGCGCTGTGCCGGCACCGCAAGGACCTCACCGACGAGGACGAGACCATCCTGGCGCAATGCCAGGAGAAGCTGGATGCCGCCCGGTGGTGCCTGGACAAGCCCATGGGGCGCTGGTCCTTCTCCTACTGGGAGCTCATCCATGAAGTGGACGGGCTGCTGCTGATGGTGATGCCCGCGTCCATGCTGGTGCCCCGGGCGCTGGAGATCCAACAGCAGTTCGAGCGCCGGGTGACGGACTCGCGGGCCCGCCTCTGGCTCGGCGCGGACAGGACGAGCGGTCCCCTGCCCCGGTGCGTGCACGGGCTCACCCGCCTGGACGAGTCCGAGAGCGGAGCCGCCGCTCACCCGCCCCTCGACGCGGAGCAGGACCGCTACTGCCGCAGCGTGCTTCGCGGGGCGCTCGACTCCGTCAACCAGCAGGTGGACAAGACGTTCTGGCAGCTCTCCATCAATGTCACGCTGCAGATCTTCAGCACGCTGCTGCTCCTGGCGGTCTTCGTCATCTCCTTCCTGCTGCTCTCACGGGAGCTGATCCAGACCTGGCCGAGTGAGTTGATTCCCCGGGGCCTGCTGCTGGTGGGTTTCGCGGGGGCGTCCGGGGCCATCATCTCCAACATGCTGTCCAAGGAGCGCTTCGTCGTCGCCACGGGAGCGACGAGCCGCTTCTTCGCCTACCACCTGATGGTGAAGCCCGTCATCGGCGCGTTCGCGGCGCTGATGCTCCTGTTCCTGGAGCAGTCCCGCATGCTGCTGTCCGTGGACACGCGCACGGGGAGCACCGGAGTGGATCCCAGCCCCGCCCTCTTCCACATCGTCGTGAGCGACGAACAGGCCGTGTTCTTCACGCTCATGGCGCTGGCGGTCGTCGCGGGCTGGTCCGCCGACAAGCTCCTGGGCTCCATCATGGACAAGGTGCTGGGCCGGCTCCTCGGCCAGTCGGAGAAGGTGCTGCCTCCGTCCAGCCCCGCCGCCCCTCAGCAGCCGCGAACGCCGGCGCCATCGCAGCGGTGACGCTCAAGCGGGCGCGGGGGCTTCGTGGCGGGGCACGGCCCTCCGGGCGAAGCGGGCCAGCGCGTCCAGCAGCTCGTCCACCATGTGCAGGGCGCTGGGGCGCCAGGGGGCGGTGAAGCGCGCGTCCATGCTCGTCCGGCGGATGTTGGACAGCCACTCGTGCACCACCCGCTCGGAATAGCCCGCGCTGCGCGCCGCCTCGTGCAGCAGGGAGTATTCGCGCAGGAGGAAGGTGGAGAACGTGACGGGATCGTCCGCGCCCACCGCGATGGGCACCGGCGGCGGTGCGCCGTCCTCCGCGAGCGGGGGATTGAGCCGCAGGATGGGATGGTTGCGCAGGTCCAGCAGGTTGCCGATGAGCAGGTTGCTGGACGGGTTCACCTCCACGACGGTTCCCCGCGCGCTCACGTACCGGCGCATCCCGTCCTGCACCGACCGGAGCGCGTCCACCTCCGACGCGTCCAGTGGGATGTCCACCAGTTGCTGTCCCCGCCTGAACACGCCCTCTTCCTCCCGATACGCCCTGAGCACTCGCTGCACCTCCTTCGCGTTGAGCACCCGGCTCCAGTCCAGCCGGTAGAAGGTCCGGCTGAAGGCATCCAGCCCCACGCCGCCCTCCTCGCGCGACAGGGGCGGGCACCAGAGGTTGTGCAGCACGTGGTGCGCCTCGGCCAGCACGTGCGGCGCGACACAGTCACCGAAACCGAAGACCGCTTCGGACAGCTCGCGCAGCATGTTCTCCACGCGTTGCGGCCGTCCGGGCGGCGCCTCCGCGGCCAGCGCGGGTGGCAGCCGGTAGTCGCTGTAGAGCCGCCACTCGAAGACCAGGTCCCACAGCCGGTCCTCGACCGGCATCATCACCACGCCCACGGACTCGGCCCACCTGCCGGGCTCCACGCCCAGCGCGGTGGCGTGGCCCAGCCGTCCTCCCGTGCGGTCCAGCAGGTAGTGCAAGCTCTCGTAGATGCGGCGCAACCCTTCCATGAGGTGCCGGTAGTCCTCGCCCACGTGCGAGGTCAGCCGGAGCGGCGGAGCCGCCCGAGCCTCGCGCTTCGTCGCGGCGCGTGCCGCGCCCCAGCGCACGTAGCGGTAGAGCGGCGCCAGGACCCACGTGGGCACGCTCAGCTCGTCCGACGCCACGTCCAGGCCGCGCACCAACCAGAGCGACAGCGGCACCGCCCGCAGCAGGTCCACCAGCGCCTCCACCTGCACCGACTGCAGCGCGAAGTAGTCCGAGAACCGGCCGCCCAGTTGCACACGCCCCTCGGGCACCGGCTCCGCGTACGTGCCCATGCCGTGAGCGGGGGGCTGGCCCTTCGTCCAGTGCCGGCTCGGGTCCCGGGCCTTGAGCAGGTGCAGGACCACGCCGAACTCCGGCGGACGTCCACCCATGGCTTGCTCCCCCGTGCGGACCAGCACCCCCCGCCATGAGCGCGCGAGGGAGGCCAGCTCCTCCGCGATGTTGATGGGATCGTCCGAGAGGCTCGTGCGGACCTCCAGCGCGGCGATGGGTTGCCCCCCGCCCGCCACCGCGTAGGACACCTCCGTGCGCACGGCGCGAAGGGGACGCTTCAGCGCGCCGGGACGGCCATAGAAGCGGATGAACCACTGGAGGCCCGCGGTCATGGGCCGCTGCACGTAGGCGCGGTAGCTGAGGCACCGCACGCGCTGGACCTGCCAGAAGAGGCGGTCGAAGTGCACGTCGTGAAGGCCCGCGTGCTCCAGGTTGCCCAGGTGCGTGAGGCCCGCGCGCACCAGCCAGCGCTCGCCTGCGTTGGCAGTGCTCAGACGCAGCCGCAGGGCGACGGGGTCACACCGCCGCCACACCTCGTCGAGCGTCTCGGGCGGCTCAGACACGTTGCGGGCCGCCATCGGGTGGAGGTCCTCGTAGAGGCCGCGCAGCTCATCCAGCTCCGGAAGGACTTCCCGCCGTCCCCGCGAGAGCGCCTCCAGCGTCCGTGAGAGCACGCGCCGCCGTTGCGGCAGCCATGCTTGGGACTGCGCGAGGCCGTGCACGAACTCCAGGAGCGGAGGCGTCTCTTCCCGCAGCAGGACCTCCCCGAGGACACAGCGGGTCACCGCCGCCGCCAGCAGCCAGCGCAGCATCACCTCCGCGTCATCGAAGGGAAGCCCGGGCCCCATCAGCGACCGGGGATCCAGCTCCGGGTCGCCCACGGCGGACAGCAGCGAAGCCCACAGCAGCGTGAAATCCATGCCCGCGCCGACGTGGTGATGGACCTCCGCCACGCCGCGATCCAACAGGCTGCGCACCAGCAGCGGCGGTTCGATGTCCACACGCGTGGGAGGCGGCTCCACCGGAAGTGCCGCCAGCAGCAGGTCCTCCGGCATCGCGAAGGTGAGCCAGCGGTAGTGCGTCAGCGCCTCCACCGCCTCCGCGCCCGTGCCCTGGAAGATGACGGTGACGCCGGGCCGGCGCTCCAGGTGGGTGCCCGCCAGGTGCCGCAGGTAGTGGAGCATCGACACGCCCTCGCGCGGCGCCCGCCGGAGGCTTGCGTGCCCTCGCGAGGGAAACCAGAACGCGTCGCGCACGGCGATGATCCGGTCCAGCGACCAGCCGCTGGCGTGCTCGGACAGGCTCTTCTCGCAGTCGCGCCAGAGCGCCTGCGTGGGCGCGCCGGCCGCACTGTCCAGCGACGGCACCAGCTCCGTCAGCGCCGAGCGGAACGAGCCAAGGCTCGTCAGCGGAAAGCTGGCCACCTCCGCGCGCACGTAGGCCTCCGGGATGCGGCGGGGAGCCAGGTTGCCCTGCGGTGGGCGCGCGCCCTCGCGGCTCACGCGATCCCGTCCGGGGACATGAGGGGAGACATGCCCAGCACCACATCCGCCAGGGGATCACCGTCGTGGTCCATTACAGCGAACCAGGCGTCCACCATGGCGTCGAGCCAGCCATAGTACGTCTCCGGCGCGCGCCCGCCACCCGCGCCGAGCGCCTGACGCAGCGACTCCGCCGCGCTGGAGCAGTTCAGCGCCTCGCGCACCCGCTGCTTCCGGAGCGCGTCCAGCCGGGGTGCCTGGGCGCGCCAGTCCTGCATCAGGGTGTCCCAGCCTCCTTCCGGATCGCTGACGCCGGGCGACTGGCGCAGCAGATGGCGCGCGTCCGGAGCGAGCGCGAACTCTGGCTGGACCTGAAGGGGTAGCACGTCGCGAAGCCAGACCTGCGCCGTCCAAAGCCGGTCATTTCCGGCGCTATCCTTGCGGATCCGCGCGACGAGTTCCGCCACTTCGGCGCGCACCTTCTGCTCATAGTGCACCAGCGCGTCCGCCAGCACAGGCGCCTTCAGCACGGACAAGACGCCCTGGGATTCATTCCAGTCCCATTTGCCCAGCTTCCCGCCGGAGACGGAGCAGATGTTCTCCACCCACGCGGCCTGGATGAAGCGGGCGCGCAGCGCGGTATCCCGCTTGTCATCGATGGTGAGGAACCCATCGGAGATCCGCTCGAGGAACGCGCGCCACTGCGCGGTGAGGACGCCGAACTCGATGAAGGTGCTCCACGCGGGAGGCGTCCACCAGAACCCGGCCTGGACGAAGGGCTCTCCGTGAGCGCGGCCCGCCCAGAGTTCGTGCACGGTGGCGACCATCTCCGGGCTCATCTCGAGCGCGGTCAGGTCCGCGCTCAGCACGCGGGGCCGCTCGAAGAGCATGAGGACATCGTGCAGGAGCATGAACCAGCCCGCGACGTTCGAGGGCAGCGGGGCTTTACGGCCAGGTGTTTCCAGGTCCTCCAGCACCAGCACCACCTCGTGGAAGCGGCGCAGGTGTATCTCCGTGCCCAGCACCCGGGCATCTGCCCCCATCCCGTTCCCACCGGGAGCGCGCGGAAGCCCCTGCAACACACCATGAAGGCTGGTGCGCTTGGAGCGGCGGATGGGCTTGCCGGTCAGGTCCAGGCAGACGCGTCCCTGGTCGTCCAGCCGGAGGATGCGGTGGTGCAGCTGCTCGCTGGCCCAGGCCGGAAGCTCGCTCTCGTCAATGGCGTTGCGGAGCATCGCCGCGGCGATGCGGACCACGGGCTCGCCCTGCTCCGGATCGGCGTCCGGGCCGGTCCCCGCCGAGGAGCTCAGCACCTCGCGCCGGACGGCGTGCCAGAGGTCCTGCAGGGTCCTCGCGGGCAGCGTGAGCGCGATCCTCCCCATGTAATTGGGGAGTGGTTCGTCCGGACTCGCCTCGGAGGCGGGGGCCTCCGCGCCTTCGATGCGGAGCGCTTCGCGGTAGAAGCTCGACACCTCGGGCGTGAGCTGGCGTGCCAGGTCGAAGAGGTCGGCGAAGGTGTTCAGCCCCCGCGATTCCTTCTGCTTGCTGATGGGAAGACGCAGGCGCCCCAGGAGGGAGCCCAACGTCTGTAACGTCTCCCCCCGTCCATCCACGGGGAATCGCCAGGCCTCGTGGGCCGTCACCGGCTCCAGGGCGATGCGATAGCTGGGGGGAAACGCCCGGCGCAGCGTGGTGGCCGCCTGGCGCCGGGCGATGGCGAGCGTCTCCTCCTGACCGCGCAAGCCGATGCCGGCCTGGCCGGAGACGATGAGCTCCTTCTGGAAGGAGCGCTCCATGAAGCGCTGAAACTCCTGGTGGCCGGCGGCCAGGACGAACCACAGGTGGCGGCTGGCCACCATGCGCGTGAGCTTCACGATGTTGTAGAGGTGCTCGATGCTGCGGTCCACGTTGTCGATGGGCAGCACGAGCACCACCTGGTTGCCGCCGGATGCGCCGAAGCGAGGCATGGACAGCGTGCACGCCACGTCCTTCATGGCTTCGGCGAAGCGCGATTGAAAGGTGGCGTAGATCTCCGACGTGCGGATCTGCTGCTCGGCGCGCACGCGGGCATCCGTGGTGGAAGGAATGTCCTCCCACATGAACGACGCGTCGCGGATGAGATGATCCAGCTTCCCCCACGTCTCCTCCGCCCCCTCCTCCAGGATGGAGGTCGACCACCGGGCGGATTCACCGCAAGCCCCCTTCGCATGCCGGGGCTTGTCCAGCGCGGCCCGTATGCGGACCAGCAGCGTGGCCAACAGGTTGGCCTGGGAGGAGACGGGCTCCAGGTCGAGCGGCTCCAGCCACAGGATGCGCCGTTCCAGCCGGCCCAGGGTGCGCGACAACGCGGCCACCTCCGGGCCGCTCGCATTGCCGACGAACTTCTTCCAGTCCCGCAGCGCCTCCACGGCGCTGAGCAGGAGGGTCGTCTTGCCGGAGCCCCGGGCGCCGGAGACGAGGAGGCTGGTGGAGAGATGCTCGGTGTTGGACTCGTCCGCGCCACCCGCGCAGGCCGCCTCCAGCCAGGCGAAGAGCTCCCGGAGTCCCTGACGGGTGGGAGTCAGCAGGTCGTCCCACGCGAAGGCCTGCGCCTCCGCCTGGGGCGTGGGCAGGTACGGCTGACCCGCCTCCGGGGCATCTTGCGGTGTCGTGGCCATGGCCTCGGAGGATGGGCGGGCGACCCCGCCATGCGAATCACCCTGAAGTCAGGCGGGATGTCGCGAGGTGGAAGCAGCGCGGGCGCGAAGTCCGGCGAGCGGCGCCCCGCTCGTGGCACACCGCCCTCCGCCTCCCTACCCTCATCCTCGAGGGCCCGGGGTCCTGGCCCGGAGGTGCCATGGCCGACTCACAGTCCCAGACCGCGTTGAGCGCCCTGCGCATCGACCGCTCCGCCGCCCCCGTGAAGCGCCGGCGCAGACCGCGCTGGCTCATCGCCGCGGGGCTCCTGGTGGCGGTGCTCGTCCTGGTGGCTGCCGCGGTGGCACGCCGAGCGCCCACCGTGCGCGTGGCCGAGGTGCGTGAGCCGCTCCCCGGCGAGCAGCAGACGGAGCTGTCCGCCTCCGGCTACGTCGACTCGCGGCGCCGCTCGGTCATCGCGCCGCTCGTCGCGGGCCAACTCGTGGAGGTCGCCGTGGAGGAAGGAGAGCCCGTGCGGCAGGGCCAGGTGCTTGCCCGGCTGGATGACCGGGATGCCCGCGTGGTGCTGGATCGCGCCAAGGCTTCGGTGCGGGCCTCCGAGGCCCAGCTCGCCTCCTCCGAAGCCCAGGCCGTCAACGCGCAGCGCACCACGCAGCGCACGCGCAACCTCGCCCGGCAGGGCGTCATCCCCCGGGCTCAGCTCCTGGACGTGGAGACCGCGGGCCGCGCCACGCAGGAGTCCCTCAACCTGGCCCGGGCGCAGCTCGCCGCCGCCCGCCGGGCGAGCGAGGCGGCCCGCCTCCAGCTCATGCACACCGTGGTGCGCGCGCCGTTCGACGGCACCGTGTCGAAGAAGCTCGCGAACGAGGGCGCGGTGCTCGCGCCGGCCGCCCTCACCGGCACCAACCTGGGCGGCATCGTGGAGCTGGTGGACCTGCACGCCCTCGAGGTCGAGGCCGAGGTCAGCGAGGAGCAGCTCTCGCGCATCCACATCGGCCAGCCCGCGCTCATCTTCCTGGACGCCATGCCGGAGCGCGCCTTCCCTGGAACGGCGACCACGGTGCGCCCCGCCATCGACCGCTCCAAGGCCACCGCCACCGTGCTGGTGCACTTCCAGTCCGTCCCCCAGGGTGCACTGCCGGACATGGGCGCCAAGGTGTCCTTCCTCCGCCAGCCGCTGCCTCCCGGGGAGCTGGCCGCGCACGGACAGCCCCCGCGCGTGCCCGCCAGCGCGGTGGTGCGCGACGCGAAGGGCGCGGCCGTGTGGGTGGTGAAGGACGGGCGGCTCACGCGCCAGCCGGTGCGCGTGGGCGAGCGCGTGGGAGACGAGGTGTCCCTGACACAGGGCCCAGGGGCGGGCACGCAGGTGGTGGTGGCCCCGGACCCGAAGCGCCTTCGCGACGGCCGGCGCGTGAAGGTGGAGGCGGGCAGCGGATGATCCAGGACGCGCGACCCGAGGCCCCGCCCCCCATGGTGCGCCTGAGGGGCGTGTCCAAGACCTACCGGCGCGGCACGGTGGAGGTGCCCGTGCTGGCCTCGGTGGACCTGACCATCGGCACTGGCGCCTTCGAGGCGTTCATGGGCCCGTCCGGCTCCGGCAAGTCCACGCTGCTCAACCTCGTCTCCGGGTTGGACCGGCCCACCACCGGTGTCGTCGAGGTGGCCGGCCGGGACCTGTCGGAGTTGGATGACCGGGAGCTCAGCGACTGGCGCGCCGCCCACGTGGGGTTCGTGTTCCAGCTCTACAACCTCATCCCCGTGCTCACGGCGGCGGAGAACGTGGAGCTGCCCCTGTTGCTCACGCCGCTGACGCGCGGGGAGCGGCGCCGGCACGTGGCCGCGGCGCTGGAGCTCGTGCGGCTGGGCCACCGCGAGAGCCACCGCCCGCCACAGATGTCCGGCGGCGAGCAGCAGCGCGTGGCCATTGCCCGCGCCATCGTCACCGACCCGGACCTCATCATCGCGGACGAGCCCACGGGGGACCTGGACCGCAAGGCGGCGGAGGCCGTGCTGGATCTCTTCGGCGTGCTCCACCGGGAGCTGCACAAGACGCTCGTCATGGTGACGCACGACCCGCAGGCCGCCGAGCGCGCGGGCCGCGTGCACCACCTGGACAAGGGGGTGCTCCAGTGAACTACGTGGGATTCGCGAGCCGCGACCTGATGCGAAACCCGCTGAGGCTGACGCTCACCGTCCTCGCGGGCGCGGTGGGCGTGACGGCCTTCATCTTCCTGAGCACCGTCGTCGACCTCTTCTATTACAACGCGCGGGCGGCGCAGGTGGACCGGCTCATCGTCCGCAACAAGGTGTCCTTCACCCAGCCGCTGCCGCTGTCCTATTACGCGCGCATCGCCGCGCTGCCGGGGGTCACCGCCGTCACGCACCAGGAGTGGTTCGGCGGCAAGCTGGGCGACACGCAGAAGGACTTCTTCGCCAACTTCGCCGTCGACGCACACACCTTCCTGGACGTCTTCCCGGAGTTCGTCGTTCCCCCCTCGCAGCTCGCCGCCTTCCGCGGCGACCCGTGCGGCGCGCTCGTGGGGGAGCAGCTGGCCCGGCGCTTCGGCTGGAAGGCGGGGGACCGGGTGACGCTCAAGGGGCAGCTCTACCCTGGCGACTGGACGTTCAACGTGCACGGCATCTACCGCGGCGCGCGGCCCGGCGTGGACACCAGCACGCTGGTGTTCGGCTACCGCTGCCTCAACGAGAGCGACCGGCTGACCGCGAACATGAAGGACAAGGCCGGCATCTACGCGGTGCGCGTAGACGACCCGTCGCGCTCGGCCGAGGTGGCGGCGGCCATCGACCGCCTGTTCGACAACAGCCCCTACCCGACGAAGACGGAGAGCGAGAAGGCCTTCCAGCAGGGCTTCGTGGCCATGTCCTCGGCCATCGTCACCGCGGTGCGGGTGGTGTCCAGCGTCATCCTGCTCATCATCCTGCTCGTCATCGGCAACACGCTGGCCATGGGCGTGCGCGAGCGCACCCGGGACATCGCCACCCTGCGCGCTCTGGGCTTCCGCCCGCGCGCCGTGGTGGCGCTGGTGCTGGCCGAGTCCTCCTTCATCGGCCTGTGCTCGGCGGCGCTGGGCGTGGCGGCCGCGCCGGTGCTGGTGGGAATCTTCGCGAAGCTCATCGCCTCGCGGTTCGGTCCCATGCCGGACCACCTCACGCGCGGGCACACGCTCTGGGTCTCCGCGCTCGCGGCGGTAGCGGTGTCCCTGCTGGCGGGCGTGGGGCCGGCGCTGCGCGCGGTGCGGCTGCCCGTGGCGGAAGGCCTGAGGAAGGTGGCCTGAGCGATGGTGCCGCTCTTCTACAACGTCCGCAGCCTGTGGGCGCGCCGGCTGTCCACCGGCCTCACGGTGGTGGGGCTGGGGCTCGTCGTCTTCGTCTTCTCCGCGGTGCTGATGCTGGCCAACGGCATCGAGTCCGCGCTGGCCTCGGGTGGAGACGCGTCCAACGTCGTCGTGCTGCGCAAGGGGGCCACCAGCGAGCTGGTCAGCGGCGTGGAGCGGGACGCGGTGCGCATCCTCTCCACGGATCCCCAGGTGGCGTCCGGGCCGGACGGCCAGCCGCTGGTGGCCGGAGAGCGGGTGGTGCTGCTGACGCTGCCCAGCGGACGCACGCAGGCGATGAACACGTCGGCGCGCGGCATCAGCGCGGAGAGCTTCGAGGCGCGGCCGGAGGTCCAGCTCGTCTCCGGGCGCAGGCCCCGGCCGGGCACCAACGAGGTGGTGCTGGGCCGCTCGCTCGTCGGGACCTCGCCAGACGCCACGCTGGGGGGGGAGCTGCGGTTCGCCCGGCAGCGCTGGCCGGTGGTGGGCGTCTTCGCCGCCCGGGGTGGCGCCTTCGAGTCCGAGGTGTGGGCGGACGCCATGCGCCTGGGCACGGCCTTCGGGCGCGAGGACTACAACTCCGCGGTGGTGCGGCTGCGCTCGCCCGCGGAGGTGGAGGCCTTCGTGAAGCGCGTGGAGGCCAACCCGCGCTTCACGCTGGAGGCCCGGCCGGAGCCCGAGTACTGGGCGGACCAGGCCAGCGGGCTGGCCGCCTTCATCCGCGTGCTGGGCCTCTTCGTGTCCTTCGTCTTCAGCGTGGGCGCGGTGTTGGGGGCGATGATCACCATGTACGCCCAGGTGGCGACGCGCGTCGCGGAGCTGGGAATGCTGCGCGCGGTGGGCTTCCGGCGGCGCAGCGTGCTGGCCAGCGTGGTGGTGGAGTCCGCCATGCTGGGCGCGGCCGGGGGCGTGCTGGGCGCGCTGGGGGCGCTGGGCACGCGGTGGATCCACATCCGCACGCTCAACTTCCAGACGTTCGCGGCGGTGAGCTTCGGCTTCTCCCCCACCCCCGCCATCCTGCTGGGCGCGCTGCTGTTCGGCACGGCGATGGGGCTCCTGGGTGGGCTCTTGCCCGCGCTGCGCGCCGCGCGCCTGTCCATCCTGGACGCGCTGCGCGCCTGAAGGCCTGGGCCCATGAACACCTCCCCCAGCCGCGGGACGCGCATCACGGGCTCCCCGCCGCGTGGGGCCGGGCGCTGCTGATGGTGATGCTGCTCGCCGGCCTCGCGCTGCTCGCGTCCTCGGAGGCGTTCCAGTCCCTGCTGGGCCGGGCCGTCGACGCGGCGGCGCCCATCATCTCCACGCATCCCGTCTGGGGCGCGGGGCTGTTCGTCGTCCTCTCCGCCCTGTCGGCGATGCGGGCCTTCTTCTCCAGCGCGCTGCTGCTGCCGGTGGCGCTCCAGGCCTGGGGGAAGGCGGTCTGCGCGCTCCAGCTCTGGCTGGGCTGAATGCTGGGCGGCGCGTGCGCCTACGGCATCGCCCGCGCATGGGGCAGGCCCGTCATCCGCCAGCTCACCTCCGAGAACCTGCTCGCCCGTTACGAGGAGCGCATCTCCCGGCGCTACGTGAGGCTGTGCCGCGGCCGCGCCGCCGTAGGACACGGCGTGCGCGGCCGCGCCGCTCACGGGTCGTAGCAGGGACCGCACTGGCGCACCTCGACGGTGGACCACTCCGCCGCGGGGCACTGCGTGGCCCACTCCACCGCCTCCTCGCGCGTCTCCACGTTGATGAGGAAGAAGCCGCCGATGATCTCCTTGGACTCCGTGAACGGCCCGTCGATGAAGCTCAGCTTCCCGTCGCGCCGCACTACCCGGACACCCTCCTCGTCCGAACGCAGGGAGTCCGCCGCCACGAGGATGCCTCGCTCCTGGAGCGACGCCCCGAAGCGCAGCATCCGCTCCATCCGGTTCGCCGACACCCGCTTCTCCTCCTCCGTGAACGCCTTGCTGTTCCCCACCTGCTTCACCACCAGCATGTACGACATGGCCCGCTCCTTTTGGGCGCAGCCTATGCCACCGGTCCCACGCGGTCGCCACCACCCTTGTGGTCGGGGATACCGGGCTTAGAACGGATATCCTTGTCAGCCCTGTCTGCGAGGCTGACGACCCATGCGCACATCCCGAATCGCCCTCTCCCTGTGCCTGACCCTGACGGCGTTCAGCGGCTGCCGGAACGACGATCCACCCGCGCCCTCCGCGCTCAAGGCCACCCTCCACCGCACGTCCTACGGCGTCCCGCACATCCAGGCGGATGGCTATCGCAGCCTGGGCGCGGGCATTGGCTATGCGCAGGCGCAGGACGCGGTCTGCATCCTCGCGGATCAGTTCCTCAAGGTCCGTGGCGAGCGTGCTCGCTACCTGGGCCGGGGCCCGCAGGACGCCTTCCTCGAGAGCGACTTCACCTACCTGGGGCTCGCGCTGCGCGCCCGCGCCGAGGCCCGCTTCGCGGAGCAGTCGCAGGAGCTGCGCGACCTCGTGCAGGGCTATGCCGCTGGCTACAACCAGTACCTCGCGGACGTGCCAGCGGATGAACGTCCCGAGCCGTGCCGGGACGCCGCGTGGGTGAAGCCCATCAGCGCGTACGACCTGCTGGCGTACCACCTGGACCTGTCGCTGTTCGACACGCTGATCCCGCTGCTGGGCTACGTGGGCAACGCGCAACCACCGGGCGCGGAGACGGGAGGCGAGCGGCTCCAGTCGAGGCCGCTCGCGCTGTCGCCGCGCAAGGACGAGCTGGGCAGCAACGGCTGGGCGCTGGGCCGCGAGAAGACCGCCAGTGGCCGGGGCATGCTTGTGGCCAATCCACACTTCCCCTGGGAGGGCAGCCTCCGCTTCCACGAGAGCCACCAGACGATCCCCGGCAAGCTCGACGTGTACGGCGTGTCGCTGCTGGGCGTGCCGGCGATCAACATCGGCTTCAACCGGGACCTCGCGTGGACGCACACCGTGACGGCGTCGAGCCACCTGACGTTGTACCGGCTCAAGCTCGTGCCGGGCGACCCCACGGCGTACGTCTATGACGGAACGACCCGCCGCATGACGTCGCGGACCGTCACCGTCACCGTGCGGGGCGATGACGGCGGCATGACCCAGGAGACGCGCACGTTCTGGCGCAGCCACTACGGCCCCATCCTGGCCGGCCCCGGCGCGGACTGGACGGGCGAGACCGCGTACACGACGCGCGATGCGACGGAGGACAACCCGCGCTTCGCGGAGCACTGGGTGCGCTTGAACACGGCCCGCGACCTCGACGAAGCCGCGGACGTGGAGCGCACCGTGCGCGGAGCGCCCTGGGTGAACACGCTGCTCGCGAGCGCGGATGGAGATACGCGCTACGTGGACGCGTCCCGGGTCCCCTACCTGAGCCCCGCCACTGTCGCGGCGTATCGCGACTCGCTCGAGTCCACTCCGGACGCGCCGGTGTTCGCGTCACTGGGGCTCGTCCTCCTGGACGGCAGCACGTCCCGTGATGAATGGGTGGGACTGGACAGCGAGTCGCACGGCCTGGTGCCGACGACGGTCATGCCGCAGCTGCGCCGCACGGACTTCGTGATGAACGCGAATGATCCGGCGACGTTCACCAACCCCGCCCAGCCGCTGCTCGACCTGCCCTTCCTCTACGAAATCTTCGGGACGCGCGGGCGCATGAGCACGCGCTCGCACATGAACCTCACCCTCATCACCGAGCAGGGCGACACCGCGGCGGCCGGGAGCGACGGGCGCTTCACGCGTGAGGAGGCCGAGCAGGCCATCCTGAGCAACCGCACCTGGGTGGCGGAGCAGCTGCGCGCGGCCGTGGTGCAGCGCTGCCAGGGCGCGGAGCCCGTGGTCGTCGACGGCGCGCCGGTGGACATCGCGGAGGCGTGCCAGCTGATCTCCGCGTGGGATGGCCGGCTGGAGCTGGACCGCGCGGGCGCCATCGTCTGGCGCGAGTTCCTCAACGGATTCAGCCGCTCCGACCTCGTGGACCGGGGCGCCCTCTTCGCGCAGCCCTTCGATCCGGCCCGGGCGGCGGTGACGCCGGCGGGCCTGGTCCCGGCGCCTGAGTCCGGCGTGGATCCGGTGAACCAGAAGCTGGCGGAGGCCGTGGCGCTCCTGGGCAAGGCGGGCATCGCGGTGGGAGCGAAGCTGGGGGACGTGCAGTTCGCGTGGAAGGGCGACCGCAAGGTGCCGCTGCACGGCGGCGCGGCCTTCGAGGGCGTCACCAACGTCGTCGGCTATTCTGGCGCGAACGCGACGCTGCTGCCGCAGTCCCAGCCGAAGGGCCCGCTGCTCTCCCCTGGCACGGGGCTCACGCCGGAAGGCTACCTGGTCGACTTCGGGACCAGCTTCCTCATGGTGATGGAGTTCACGCCGGAAGGGCCCAGGGCGAACGCCATCCTGTCCTACGCGGAGTCCACCGACCCGGCCTCCCCGCACTTCGCGGACCAGGCGGACCTCTTCTCCGGCAAACAATTCCGGCCCGTGCTGTTCAACAAGGCGGACATCCTCGCGGATCCGGCGCTCACGACGCTGGAGCTGCGCATCGGCGCCACGTCGAAGCTCGAGTAGCGGCGCGTGCACAGGTTGTGGGTGAAGCCTTCGTGCACAAGGGGGAGCACCCACCATGGAACACACGACCCGAGCCACCGCCCTCCTGCCCGGCCAGGTGGTCGTCTCGCTGAACTTCGACGACTGCCTGGCCTCCCAGCTCATCGGGGCTTCGGCCATGGAGGCCCGAGGCATGCGGGGGACGTTCTTCATCAACAGCAGCCGGCTGGGACAGTCCGGCCGCCTCACGCTCGCCCAGGTGCGCGCGCTCCGGGACAAGGGCCATGAGATTGGTGGCCACACGCTGACGCATCCGCACCTCACGGAGCTGTCGGCGGACGCGCAGCGCAGGGAGATCTGCAACGACCGGGTCGCCCTGCTGAACGCGGGCTTCCGCGTGACGTCCTTCGCCTATCCCTTCGGAGACAAGGACGCGACCACGCGGCAGATCGTCATCGACTGCAACTACAACTCCGCGAGGGAAAGCGGCGGCCTGCGAACCACCTCCACCGGAAGCAGCCCGGCCGCCGAGCCCGTGCCTCCCACGGACCCGTACGCCATCCGGACCCACGGCTCCGTGCAGGCCACCACCACACTCACGGACCTGAAGAACTACGTGCTGCGCGCCGAGGACTCAGGCGGCGGCTGGGTGCCCATCGTCTTCCACCACATCTGCGGGCCGTGCGACCCACCGCAGACCTATTCCATCTCGCCCGCCAACCTGACGGCGTTCATCGACTGGCTGGCCACCCGCGCCTCGCGAGGTACCACCGTGGCCACGATGGACGCCATCATCGGCGGCGTGCTCAAGCCCCCGGTGAGCTGGCCCCCCGCGCAGCTCTTGAAGAACCCCTCGCTCGAAGCGGACAGCAACGGCGACGGGACGCCGGACTGCTGGCAACGCGGCGGCTTCGGGAGCAACACCTTCACATGGACACGGACGTCGGACGCGCACGGCGGCAGCTGGGCGCAGCAGGTGCGCATCACGCAAATCACCGACGGAGACCGGAAGCTCATCACCCGGCAGGACGACAGCAACTGCACGCCCACGCCGGTGACAGGGCATCACTACCGGATCACCGCCTGGTACAAGGCCACCACGCAGGTGCGGTTCAAGGCGTACTACCGCAACAGCGCGGGCGCCTGGACCTACTGGTCCCAGGGGCCGCTGCTGCCCCCGCGCAGCAGCTACACCTTCGCGGAATGGACCACCCCCGCGACGCCCTCCGCGGCGAAGGCCCTCAGCGTGGGCCTGTCCATCGACCAGGTCGGCACGCTGACGATGGACGACTTCACGCTCGCCGACATGGAGGCGAGCGTGTCCGCGTAGGACCTCAGCCTTCGAGCTGTTCCGCCGTGAGGCATCCGGCCGCGAGGTCCAGATCCTCCAGCGGGATGCGCTGGATGTGCTCACGGGGCTCGTCCACGTTGTCGCGGTACTTGTGCGAGCCGCTCTCGTAGGTGACCCAGATCTCGCCATCGATGATGTTCACGCCCTGGGCGTAGGGGTCGATGAGCCCGTTGCCGATGTCCACCCGCTGGTCGATGTCCGCCGAGAAGGTGTCCTCGGTGGACGTGAAGGGCTGGTAGACGAGCTTCTTGTCGCCCGTGGTGAAGATGATGCCTCCGTCCACCACGGTCATCCCCTGCGCGCGGTCCGGAGCACGGATGGGGCCCTCACGAGAGTCCTCGATGAGCTCGCCGGTCTTCTCGTCGAGCTTGTACCGCCAGACAGCGCCTGCCTTGCCATCGCCGTCCTTGCTGTAGCCGCCGATGTACGCGTAGCCGTCCTTCACGGTCATGAAGCTGCCGGCGGAGACAAGGCCGATGCCCGTGGCCGGATCCGTCAAGCCTTCAGGCTTCGGGACATCCATGACCTGCGAGGGCATGGCCTCACGGCACTCGTTCTGCGCGGCTTCAATCTCCTCGCGCGTGTAGACGTAGATGTGATCCGTGTCGGAGACGTAGACGTGGTCGCCATCCGTGGAGACTCCGCCACCATGGCTGGGAGGGCCCGCGGGCGGCGGTCCACCGAGCACGGCCTGATGCGTCTCCTTCCCCGAGTCCTTGTCCTGCACGGACAGGAGCACCCGGTGGTCGTCGTTGTAATAGGTCGTGAGCACTTCACCGCGCCCGGCGTCGTAGCCCTGTCCCTGGGGAGTCCACCCGGCGTCCAGGTGGATGAACTCCGGGCCGACCTTCTCCCCCTTGCTCGCCTTCGTCTGGGGAGAATCCACGCTCGCGGGAGCCGTGGCCGCAGGCGTGTTCCCGTAGCCGCTGAGGTTCACGGGGCTGGCCTTCGCCGCGTCCAGACCGTCCTGGAAGTACGGCGCGGCGGAGGGCGGAGGCGTGGGGGGAGCCGGGACCACCGGAGGCTTCGTGACCGCGGCCTGGACCGTGCTGACGACCTGGCGGATGAGGGAGCTGATCAAGGGCCTGCCTCCGGTTGAAGGTGCTTCAGGGCATGAATCCTACACGGCGGGATGGTGCCATCTCACCCGCCTGCCCCGAGGCATTGTCGGCATTCGGCGACCCAGAGTTTCCACTTCCCTATTCATTCAAATGTTCCAGGCAGCAAGCTCGACCTGGCGCGTCAGCGGCTGGATGGCGCCTCGAGGCCTGCCAGCTGCCGGTGGTGGACCGCATCTTCCTTCAAGGGGGAGCACGCCATGCCCAGCTACGAGGAGTACCAGGAGCCCTTCACCGCGTACTTCGTCAACGATGACTCCTGACCACCAGTCCAAGAGGCTGGTTTCCCTCTTCCTCTGCGGCGACGTGATGACAGGCAGGGGCATTGATCAGGTCCTGCCCCACCCTGCTCCACCCGGCATCCACGAAGCCTACGTGCGCGATGCCCGGGACTACGTCGCGCTCGCCGAAGAGCGCAATGGCCCCATCCGCAAGCCCGTCGGCTTCGGAGACATCTGGGGAGACGCGCTCGCCGCGCTGGAGCAGGCCGCGCCCGACGTCCGGATCATCAACCTGGAGACGAGCATCACCACGAGCGAGCAGTGGTGGCCCGACAAGGGCATCCACTACCGCATGCACCCGGAGAACGCCGCCGGTCTCACGGCGGCCCGAATCAGTTGCTGCGCGATGGCGAACAACCACGTGCTGGACTGGGGCTACCCGGGGCTGTCGCAAACGCTGACCACCCTCCACCGTCTGGGAATCGCCACCTCAGGGATGGGTGAGGACCTGGAGGAGGCCCAGCAGCCCGCGCTCCTGTCCTTGGGGGCCGGGCGGCGAGTCGTGGTGTTTTCGTGCGGAGATGTCAGCAGCGGCATTCCGCCATCGTGGGCAGCGGGAAGAGACAGGCCGGGCGTGGACCTGCTGCCCGACCTGTCCCCCACCACGGCGAGGCACCTGGGCAAACGGGTGGCGGCCCTCAAGCGTGAAGGCGACGTCGTCATCGCCTCCATCCACTGGGGCGAAAACTGGGGCTACACGGTGCCCCGGGCGCAGCGGGACTTCGCCCATGCCCTCATCGACGAGGCTGGCGTGGACGTCGTCCATGGCCACTCCTCGCACCATCCTCGCGGCGTCGAGGTCCACCAGGAGAAGCTCATCCTCTACGGCTGCGGCGACTTCCTGAACGACTACGAGGGCATCCACGGCCACGCGGACTACCGGCCGGACCTGGCCCTGATGTACCTGGCGTCAGTGGATCCAACGAACGGCCAGCTCGTCAGCCTGCGCATGCACCCGATGCAGCTGCGCCAACTGCGGCCCCACTACGCCTACCGGAGGGACGCCGAGTGGCTGTGCGGCGTCATGGACCGCGAGACACGCCGGCTGTCGTCCCGGACGCGACTGGGTTTGGATGGGGAAAGCGCTCTCGTTCTCCAGTGGGATTGAGTCTCTGTTGCGACTGACGCAACGACAGCCTGCAAAGGATTGCTGTTCCCCCGCCGCGCGAAGTTCAAGCACTTCACGCGTCAGATGCATGGCGCCCCAGCTCTGACCTGCCGCGTCTCCCGATGGTGCCTGCACTTTGATTCCAACCTCACAGTCCCACCAAACACAGCATTGCAGATGCCAGGCAATTGGCGGCAAGCTTTTGCCACATCACAAGTCTATGCATGAAAGTGCGTGGAGAATGCCATGGACCAGACGCCTCCAAGTGGAGAAGGCCTCCCGGAGTTCCAATTCCTGGTGCGTGGCAATCTCACATTTCGCCAAGGCCTCGCCATTTCGGGCGCAACCGTGCGCGCCTTCGACAAGGGCCTTCGCGACGAGGGGCTGCTCGCGGAGAGCCTGACCAACGAGCACGGAAACTTCGAGCTCTGGTACTCCATTGATCAACTCCGCCGCCGGAACAAGATGCAGGCGGATCTCGTCGTCCGTGCCTACGCCCCCCTGACTCCCGGCGAGCCCATCCGGGTCGCGGAGCCCGTGGCCGAGTCGAGGATCATCTTCAAGGCGCAGACGGTGGAGAAGGTCCGCCTCCTGGTCAGGGGCGGGCCGGAAACGATGTGGTCCGAGTACGAGCAGCTCATGTCCGAGCTGAAACCACTGCTTCAGGGGGCCTCGCTCGCGGAGCTCGCCGAGGACACCGACCGCAAGGACCTCTCGTACCTGGCGGGACACACGGGAATGCCGCCCAAGAAGGTGGCGGCGCTGGTGGTGGCGCACAAGCTGGCGGCTAGGACAAAACTTGCGTCCCCGGAGCTCTTCTACGGCCTGGTGCGCAAGGGCATGGGGACGAACCTCTCGGCGCTGCTTGCCCAGGGGCCGGACACACTTCGCCGTATGGTGCAGCAGGCCGCGTCCCGGCGGCTCATCCCAGGCAAGCTCAAGCTCGAGACGGACGCGGTCCAGGCGCAGCTCCACCAGGCCGCCGTGCAAAATGCCGCCAGCCTGAGTCCCAAGGACGAGACGCCGGGGTTCGGAGATCTCCTTGCCACCACGCTTCCCGAGCAGCAGCAACGGGAGGACTTCGTCTCCAGGTACCTGGACCACAAGGGCCCGGTGACGGAGTTCTGGAAGGACCTGGAAGCGAACTCGAAGCTCAAGTCCCGCGTGCCGGAGTTGCAGCTGACACTCCAGCTCGGCGCGCTGACCAACAACCACCCTCCGCTCGTACGGGAGCTGCTGCGACTGCACGCGGACGGGGCATTCAAGTCCTTCCAGGAGCTGGCCCGTTTCGGGCAGAAGCAGTGGCTGAAGATCATCGGCGGGCTCGAGGTGCCCGAAGAGCATCGGATCCCCGCCTCGATCCCGGGGAGCGACCTGCGCGTAAGGACGCTGGTCTACGCTGACACCATCCGCCGCATCCTCGATGACACGCTGCCGACGGAGACCGTGGCCTGGCGCGCTCGGGAGGACAAGACCCTGGACGAGGACGTCCGCGCGTTCTTCACCCATGTCACGGAGCGAGGTACCGGGTTCGACCTGCGTGGAGGAGACGTGTCCCAGGCTCTCACCGGAGCGCCCACGCTGATGAAGAGCGTCAAGAACCCGGAGCGCGTGAAGGCGCACGTCCAGGGCATGCAGCGGGTGTTCAAGCTGACGCCCCGCTATGACGGGATGAAGTCGCTCCTCGATGCCGGACTGGACTCGGCGCTCGCCATCTCCCAGGTCGACCGCAATGACTTCTCCGCGCGCTTCAAGGGCGCCTTCGGGACCCAAGCCCTGGCGCGGCACACCCACGACGTGGCCTCCCAGGTCTCCGCTTCCGCACTCCACCTGCTGGCCAACCACGGCCAGGAGTTCAACCGCGTGGAGCTGGCGGCGCTGGCCCCTGCGACGCCCGTGGGCCTTCCCAACCTGGAGTCGCTGTTCGGCACGCTGGACCTGTGCCAGTGCGAACACTGCCGCTCCGTCTACGGCGCCGCCGCCTACTACACCGAGGCGCTCGCCTTCCTGAAGGAGCGCAAGCAGACCCGCACGCTTCCTGGAGGCACGACGGTCGCGACGAACGCGCGCGACATTCTGCTCGAGCGGCGGCCCGACCTCGGGGAGATCGAGCTGACGTGTGACAACACGCAGCTCACGCTTCCCTACGTCGACCTCGTCAACGAGTTGCTGGAGAACGCCGTCTCGCCGCCCCCCACGTTCACGCTGGCGGCGTCCCTTCAAGCGGACCTCGACAGCCGCACGCTGTCGGCGGCGGTCCGCGCGGCCTTCTCACAGAATGGCGTGCAGCTTGGCGCCAACCACCTCGTCGTGGTGGTGCAGGCCGCGTCCCGCTGGTTCATCACCGACCATGCGCAGCTCTGGCCCATCCGCAAGGACACGGCCACGGGGCTGCTCCAGGTGGGCCCGGTGGCCTACCAGAGCAGTGGGACGTCGGCGGAGCTGCGCGCCACGCCCCAGCACCGCAACGAGGCCGCGTACGACAAGCTCCGCTCGGCGGTGTTTCCCTGGACGCTCCCGCTGGACCTCGCGTGGGAGGAGACCCGGCACTACCTGGCCCACCTGGGCGTGAAGCGCCATGACCTGATGCGGACCGTCCGCATCCCGGATCCGCTGACCGCCCTCACCCACCTGGACATCGCGTCCGAGTCCCAGGGGCTGCTCCCCGTCGAACGTCAGCTCCTCTCGCGAGGACGGCCGGTGCGGCTCGTCGTCACCAGCCCGCTCGCGTCGCTGTCGGGAACGCAGACGGTGGGCACCGTGGCGCTCGTGGCGGGCGACGTCGTCCTGCTGACGGCCCAGGCTCAGCCCGCGCAGAACGGCCTGTACACCGTGACCGCCGGAGCGTGGACCCGCGACCCCGCGCGTACCGCCTTCGTGCAGCTCCAGGCTCCCGTGGCGGGCGTCCGCGCCCGGTGGCTGATGAGTCCGGTGGGGAGCGCTGGCACCCAGGCGAGCGCGGTGGACACCTGGGACGCATGGGGGCTGAAGGAGACGGGCAACGCAGTGAGCGTCTTCGACCCGGCCGCCCCGGCAGCCCCCGTCGTGAAGTCCCTGGGCTGGCTGGAGGCACTGGCCCAGGTGCGGGTGGTGCTCGACCGGGCGGCGCTGGAGTATGAGGAGCTCATCAGCCTGCTCCAGCTCAAGTTCATCCAGGCGGGCCTCACACTCAGTATCGAGTCCGCGGATGCCTCCGACCTGACGACGTGTGACACCGCGAAGCTGGTCCTGAAGGGACTGACCTCCGAGGTGCCCGACCGCCTGCATCGCTTCGTGCGGCTGTGGCGCCGGCTCGGCTGGAGCATGCGGGACCTGGATCGCGCCATCGGCATCTTCAGCGGCGGCATCGCCGACGTGAACGCCCGCATCGACGACGCGCTGTTCATCAAGCTCTCGCACGTCCAGCGGCTGACCCAGCAACTGGAGCTGCCCGTCGAAGCGGTGCTGACGTTCTGGTCCACCCTCGACATCGAGGGAGATGCGTCGCTGTACAGGCGCGTGTTCCTGAACCCGGCGCTGAGCAAGCCTGCGGAGCCGGCCTTCCGCCTCCTCGGCACGGAGCTGGCCATCGTCACCGAGGATCCCGCCAGCGCCCGCCTCTCCAATCAGGCCCCTGTCATCCTCGCCGCGCTGGGCCTCAGCGCCGCCGACCTGCTCGCGCTCACCACCGACGTCGTCACGGACGACAAGCTCAACCTCTCCAACCTCTCCAAGCTGTACCGCTACACCCAGCTCGCGAAGGGCCTGGGCGTGGCGATCCCCGACATGCTGGCGCTGATGGCACTGGCGGTCATCAATCCCTTCAATCCCGCGCAGACGGTGGACATGCTCCTGTTCGCGGACCTCGTCGCGAACGTGCGCGCGTCCGGGTTCAGCGTCGAGGAGCTCGACTACCTGCTGCGACACCGATTCACCCAGGCCTCTGGACTGGCCCCTGCGGACGAGGAGAGTGCCGCGACGCTGGGCACCCTCCGGGAAGACCTCCTCAAGATCCAGGACGAGACCTCGCTCCGCGCGGACCCGACGGGCGTCCTCACGCGAGGCAGGCTGGCCCAGCTCCAGTGGCCCGCGGAGACCATCGACGAGGTGATCAACACCCTCAACGGCCAGGTGCTCCACGAAGTGCCCCTGGCGACGCTGCCGGCGGGCCTCACCTTCCCGGCGTCCCTCCAGGGACGGGCGTCCTATGACGTCACTGGAGCGAAGCTGCGCGTCCTGGGGCCCCTCACCCTGGCCGAGCAAACGGACCTCCAGAACGCGTCCAACGACGCCGCCTACCGGAGCGCGGTGGGCCTCCTCTTCAACCAGCCCCGCGCGTTGATCGCGGCGAAGATGAAGGCTTTCACGCTGCCCACCTTCTCGACCGCGCTGGCGAACCTGCCGACCGGCATGGCGTTCCCCCGGGAGCTGGGCAGCCGCATCTACCATGACGCCCCAGCCGGCCAGCTTCGCTTCGCCGGCATGATGACCAACACCGAGCGCGCGCTCCTTCGCGGGCTCTCGGCGAACGCCACGTACCAGACCGCCATCGACGCGCTCCATGCCGCGCCGAACGGCTACGTGCCCCCGGCGGACAGCGTCTTCGTCACCAACGCGGACATCGCGCAGCTCTTCGACACGGCGCAGACGCCCGAGCAGCGCTTCGCCCTCATCCTGGGGAAGCTGCACACCTACCTGCGCACGACCCTGAGCACCGGGGCGGTCGTCCAGCGGCTGTCGGGCGCGCTGTCCCTGGAGCCCCGCGCCACCACCGAGCTGCTCATCCGGCAACTCCCCTCGCTGACCGTCGCCGGACAGAAGGCCATCGCCGACTTCCTCGCGCCCGCGTACGCGGAAAGCAATCCCAACGTCCCGCTGAAGCCCGCATCCTTTCCCAACCTCTTCAAGACCTTCACCCGGTTGCAAAAGGCGGCGCTGCTCGTCACCCGACTGAAGATGACGACCTCGCAGCTCACGTGGTTCTCCGACTTCGGCCCCACGGTCGTGCGACGGCCGGTGGCGTGGGCCCATGACGCGCAGGTCACGGCGGGCTGGCTCCAGCCTGACGCACTGCCCATCACGCTCGTCACCACGCCCACGCCGGTGCTCTTCGCGAGCTGGCTCCGGCTCATCGCGCTGTGCCAGCTCCGCGACCGGCTCCCGCGAGGCGAAGCCGCGTTGTCCGCTCTCTTCACCCTCGCGCGGCGGACCACGCCCGCCCCCACGCTGGACGAGTTCCTCCAGGAGGTAAGCACACGGACCGGCTGGCCCAGGAGCGAGCTGCTCGTCGCCTCCCCCTTGGTCGCCCCGTCGTTCCCCAACGACTACAAGGACGAGGTCGGCCTGTCGCGGCTGGAGGACTTCATGAAGATCCTTCAGCAACTGGAGGTCCCCGCCGACCGCAGCCGGGAATGGAGCATGCCCGAGCTCACGCCCGACAACGCGCGCGCCGTCCTCAACGTGGTGAAGGCACGGTACTCGGAGACGGAATGGCCGGAGGTGGCCCGGAAGCTGCGGGACGTCCTGCGCGAGCGCCAGCGCTCCGCGCTGGTGGCCTACCTGGTCCCCCGCCCCAACGCCGCGCTGGGACATACGTGGGACAGCGCCAACAGCCTCTACACCCACTTCCTCATCGACGTGGAGATGTCGCCCTGCTTCCTCACATCGCGAATCAAGCAGGCCAACAGCTCCGTACAGCTCTTCGTGCAGCGCTGCCTGATGGGGCTGGAGACGGGCCGGGGTGTCGTCGCGGATCAGCTCTCCGACGCAGGCTGGCTCCAGTGGCAGTGGATGAAGAGCTACCGCGTGTGGGAGGCCAACCGGAGGGTCTTCCTCTATCCAGAGAACTGGCTGGAGCCCGAGCTTCGGGACGACAAGACGCCGCTCTTCGAGCAACTGGAGAGCTCGCTCCTCCAGGGGGACATCAATTCAGAGACCGCGGATGACGCGTTCCTCGGCTACCTGGAGAAGCTCGACGAGGTCGCACGGCTGGAGATCGTGGGCCTGTATCCAGAGCCCGCGCTGGAGGGGCTCCAGCCGGAGATCCTGCACGTCTTCGGGCGCACACGGGGCGGCACCCCCGCCTACTTCTACCGGAAGCGCATTGGCGCCGGACGATGGACCCACTGGGAGCGCATCGAGGGCGACATCGGCGGAGCGCAGGTCATCCCCGTGGTCTGGAACTCCCGCATCCATCTGTTCTGGCCGATCATCTCGGAGCTCACCGAGTCCCCCGACACCAACACCACCCATCCCTCGGCGCCGACGAAGTACTTCGAGATCCAGCTTGCCTGGACCGAACGCAGACATGATCGCTGGACGGCGAAGAAGCTCACCGCGGAGAAGATCCGCTCCAACATCGTCCCGGACGCACGGCTGACGGATGGCGGAAGGAGCAAGCACACCTTCCGCGCCGAGCTCGACGGCGCCGCGCTGCGCATCTGGTACGAGTACGAGAATCCCGAGCTGACGAGGACGATTCCCACCTCCCCCACCTATTACGGAGGGCCCACCGGGACGACGACGATCCACTACGCCGTCATCAAGGGCTTCCGCTTCACCGGCTGCAATGGACGCATTGATATCTTCTCCAAGGAGGTCTACGGCGTATTCCCTCCCCGGGGAACGAAGGTCGACGGCATGCAGTTCTCCTCGGCGAACAGCTCACCGCTCTACCTGCCGCGCACCCCGGACGGGAAGAACGAGGAAGCCGCGCTGAGCAGGATGCTCGGCCTCTACAGCCTCGCGTACGCCTACGATGACAACTCGATCAATGGCCACGGATCCTTCTTCTTCCAGGATGACGTCAAGACGTTCTTCGTCACGCCCCAGCAGGTCAATTCGACCGCGTGGGCGGCGGACGCGTCCCGGGTGGCCCCCACGGCCATCGACACCGTGCGCGCGCTCTACTACGAGCCCCGGCGCCTCGCGCGCCCGCTGGATGTCAGGCAGCGGATCGACCCCGTCCCCGTCCGGCGGCTGAAGCTCGTCGAGAAGGCGCGCGCCCGCGCGGAGCAGCGCAAGCTCCTGGCCGCGGGTGTGGGTCCACGCACCGGCGCCCGGCGGATCCAGACCGGCAAGTCCCTGGAGGCTCGCGAGGCCCAGGCCACCCCGGCGCCCCCGGTGAAGACGTCCCTTCGCCGACAGGAGGTCACCCTGGTGCTCGACCGGGGCGACCGCAAGCGCTTCACGCTCGCCAACTACATCAAGGACTCGCGCCTGTTCGAGAAGACGCTCGTGGCTCCGCTGGCGCCCGTGGAGGTCCGCTACAGGTTCTGGACCTTCTATCACCCGTACGTCTGCAACTTCATCTCGCAGCTCAACTGGCGGGGCATGGACGGACTGCTGCGGCGCAAGCTCCAGCTCCAGTCCGCGAAGACCTTCAAGGCACGCTACTCGCCAACCGTGCTGGTCAGCCGGGGAGATCCCGTCACGGAGGACCAGTACCCGGTCGAGGACGTCGACTTCACGCGGCTCGGTGCGTACTCCCAATACAACTGGGAGCTGTTCTTCCACGCGCCGCTGCTCATCGCCTCGCGGTTGTCGCAGAACCAGCGGTTCGAAGAAGCACAACGCTGGTTCCACTTCATTTTCGATCCGACCAACACGGCCGACACCGTGGTCCCCCAGAAGTACTGGCGTCCCAAGCCCTTCTACGAGCAGACCCAGGCGGACTACGCGAAGCAGCGCATCGACAACCTGCTCACGCTGCTGGCCAAGGGGCTTTCGGATCCCGAGCTCGATCAACAGGTCTCCGAGTGGCGCAGCCACCCGTTCGACCCGCATGCGATCGCACGGCTCCGGCAGGCCGCGTACCAGAAGTCGGTGGTGATGAAGTATCTGGACAACCTCATCGCCTGGGGTGATCAGCTCTTCAGACAGGACACCATCGAGTCGATCAACGAGGCCACCCAGCTCTACGTGCTCGCCGCGGAAATCCTCGGGCGCAGGCCGACGAGCATCCCGCCGCGCGCGCTGCCCCAGGTGCAGACGTACAACTCGCTGGACCCGGCGCTCACGAGCCTCTCCAACAAGCTGGTGGAGCTGGAGCAGATCGTCCCGGCGCCACGCCCCGACACCGTCGTCGTCCCGGCGGGGACGCCGCCTCCGCTGCCCAAGCTGCTGTATTTCTGCGTGCCTCCGAACGACAAGCTGCTCGGCTACTGGGACACCGTCTCCGACCGGCTCTTCAAGATCCGGCACTGCATGAACATCGAAGGCGTGGTCCGGGAACTGCCGCTCTTCGAGCCTCGCATCGATCCCGGGCTGCTGGTGCGGGCCGCCGCCGCTGGCGTCGACCTGTCGAGCGCGCTGAGCGACCTGGACACGGCCATGCCGCACTACCGCTTCACCTTGCTCAGCCAGAAGGCCACCGAGCTCGCGGTGGAGCTCAAGTCGCTGGGCTCGGCGCTACTGACGGCACTGGAGAAGCGGGACGCGGAAGAGCTGGCGCTCCAACGTGCGACCCAGGAGGCAGCGCTCCTGGCGCTGGTGGAGTCGACCCGGCAACAGCAGCACGCAGAGGCTACGCAGGCAGTTGTCGCGCTGCGCGCCTCGCGAGAGACCGCCGTCGAGCGCTGGAAGTACTACCAGCGGATGCTGGGCGTCACGAGCCCCGTGGCACCCGCCGAGGGAGCGGCCATCCCGGAGCAGGCGCCGCCCGACCTGGCCACCATCAGCCTGGAAGGCACCAAGCTCACCCTGCACGAGAAGCAAGAGCTGGATCAGCTCAAGGTGTCCCACGATCAGCAGGGCACCGCGGCGGACTGGGAGTTCGTGGGCAGCATCCTCGCGGCGATTCCAAACCTTGCCCTCGACGTGAAGCCCTGGGGCGTGGGTCCGGGCGTCTCGTTCGGAGGCTCGAACCTGGTCGCGGCCATGGGGGCTGTCGCGAACCGTCACCGCAGCGACTCCTCGGCTTCCGCCTACGGCGGCAGCCGCGCGGCCCGGCTGGCCCAGTTCATGATGCGCGAGAGCGACTGGTCCCTGCAGAGCAACCTCGCGGCGAAGGAGATCCTGCATATCGATCAGCAGATCGCCTCGGCGCTCCTGCGCGAGCAGGTCACGCAGTCGGAGCTGGACAGCCACCGCAAGCAGATGGAGCAGTCACGGAGCATCGTGGACTTCATGCGCACGAAGTACACGAACCACGAGCTGTTCGACTGGACCGTGGGGCAGGTGTCCTCGATCTACTTCCAGGCGTACCAGCTCGCCTACGAGGTGGCGAAGCGCACCGAGCGGGCCTTCCGCTTCGAGCTGGGGCTCCAGGAGTCGAGCTTCATCAAATTCGGCTACTGGGACAGCCTGCGGAAGGGATTGCTGGCGGGCGAGCGCCTCTTCCAGGACCTGAAGCGGATGGAGAACGCCTATCTCGACCAGAATCGGCGCGAATACGAGATCACCAAGCACATTTCGCTCGCGGCGCTCCACCCGGAGGCGCTCGTCTCGCTCCAGGAGACGGGCAGCTGCTTCGTCCAGCTCCCCGAGGCAATCTTCGACGTCGATCATCCCGGGCACTACATGCGCCGGATCAAGTCGGTGAGCCTCACCATCCCCGCAGTGGTCGGCCCCTACGCCAGCATCTCCTGCAAGCTCACGCTGCTGGGAAACCGGATCCGCAAGGAGACGCGCACCACTCCGGCCCACGCGTGGTCAGGCCCCGACGACACGCGGTTCGTCTACAACAGCGGAGGCATCCAGTCGGTCGTCACCAGCTCCGGCCGGGAGGACAGCGGTCTCTTCGAGCTGAATCACCGCGATGAGCGCTACCTGCCGTTCGAAGGCGCCGGGGCCATCAGCTCGTGGCGACTGGAGCTGCCCACCCAGTTCCGGCAGTTCGACTACCGCACCATGACGGACGTGGTCCTGCACGTGCGCTACACGGCCCGCGACGGCGGCGAGCCGCTCAAGCAGGTGGCCCTGGCCCAACTGGACAACGCACTCCGGCAGATGGAGCTCGAGGAAGGCCGCAAGGGGCTCTACCGGCTCTTCAGCGCGCGCCATGAGTTCCCCGATGAGTGGCACGCGTTCCTGTATCCGCCGGACAGACAGACCGCGGCCCAACGTTTGTCGCTCCCGCTCTCGCGAGACCTCTTCCCCAGCGCGTTGCAGGATCGGGCGCTCAAGATCGACGGACTGAAGCTCTTCCTGAGCCTGAAGCCAGGGTCCACGTATGACGACGTCAATCACCTGATCCTCGCGCTGAAGCCGCCCGGCTCCGCGCCTCCGCAGCAGGTGGAGCCCGGACGCGGCAAGGCCCGCATGGGGAGCGTGCCTTTCGACTCCATCAGCTTCGGCACGGGGGTGCTCATCCCGGACGGCGCCCCGCAGGCGTGGACGCTGGACGCCACCACCGTCCCAGAGCCCCTGCTCATGGACGTGGTGACGCCGGGAGGCACCGTGAAGCGCATCAACCCGGAGCTGGTTCGCGATTTCGGGCTGCTATGCCACTACACGTTCTAGCCCCTGAGGGAGCCGCGTGGCCCGCGCTCCAGGCCTGGACGGACGGGGCGGCCCATCGACTCGGCGCGCGGGCGCCCTCGGCGTACCTGGGCGAACTGTTCGAGCGGACGTTCGCGCTGCCGGCGGGAGACCCCCGCTACGGCGGGAACGCGCTCGTGCCGGGCGCGCTGCCCCTGGAGGTGTCGTTCTCGGAGAGCGCGCCGCATCAACTCCGGCTCGACGTAGAGCCCTTCGGCCCCCTGCTCGCGCCACGCGAGCGGCTTGCCCACGTGAAACAGGCACTGCGAGCCCAGGCCCAGCGAGCCTTTCCGCATGCGCTGGCCATGGCGTTCGACGCCGCGTCCGAGCAGTGGCGAGGCCATGTCCCGGGAGAGGCCGCTCGCTTTGGCGCGTTCTTCGGTGCCGCGCTCGATGCCACCGGGCTCGCGGAACTCAAGCTGTATCGCGAGACGGGTCCCTTCGAGTCACTTCCCTCACGCGTGCGAGAGGAAGCGATCAGGGTCTCCGCGCTGCTACCAGGAGTCGAGCCGCACCTGCACTCGACCACCCTGGGGAGGGGGGGCGTCGTCGAGCGCCTCTATCTGCTGTGCCGCCAGGGATTGCGCCTGCGTGGCCTGGAAGGACTTGCGGCGGAAGCGGGCATCACCGGGTCGCTGCCCGCCTTCCTCCAGACCGTGACCCTGCTGACGGAGGGAAGGCTGGTGCTGCCACCGGACTCCGCCATCGTCGGTGTGCGCCGGAAGCCCGCCGGGTGGGAGCTCAAGCTGGAGCTGTTGCCCGGCGCACTGGCCCCTTCTCCCGCCACGCGTCACGCAGCGGTCGAGCAGGTCCTCGCCGGACGTCCCGACGCATGGCGTGCCTTCCGTCGCTGGATGGAGGCCGTCCGTCCCGAAGGTGCGTCCTCGCCTGGGGAGATCGCCGTCGTCAGCGTGCGCGTGGCGCCCTGCACCCCACCCCTCCTCAACGTCTACCTGTGTCCCGCGGGAGTGACCCGATGACGCATTCCGCATTCGATGAGCAGCGGATGGAGATCGCCCGGAGGGCCGCTGCGCTGCTGTATCAGAGAGGGGCTTCGCGCGTGTGGGTCTTCGGGTCGCTCGGTCGTGGGGAGCAGCAAGATCGCCGGTCCGACCTGGATCTCGCCGTGGAAGGGCTTCCCTCAGCCCGGCTTCATGAGGCGGCTCGGGACGTCGAGCGCCTGGCCGGCTTCCACTCCGACGTCGTCGACAGCCAGTTCCTCGACCCCCATGTCCGCGCCGGGTTCATGGCCTCGCGCCAGTTGATGGCGCGCGGTTCCGCGGCGGAAGGAGGACCGCCCCGCCTGGCTGGGGCCTCGCGACGGGATCCCGTTTCTCTCCCGGCCGATCCCCGGGCCGGCCTGCAGCAGCAGCGACTGGACGCGGTGAGCCGGGTGCTCCGGGAGTCGGGCGCGCGGTGGGTGCTGGATCTCGGCTGCGGCAGCGGTGCCCTGCTGTCACTCCTCGCACGGGAGTCGCGCTACGAACAGCTCACGGGCGTCGACCTGTCGGATGAGTCACTGGTCGCGGCACGCCGCCGGCTGTCACAGCACCTCACTTTGGAGCAGCAAGGACGCGTGCAGGTTTTCCTCGGCATCGTGACGCACCGGGATCCGCGACTGCTCGGCCATGACGCCGCGGCGGCCGTGGAGGTGATCGAGCACATGGATCCGCCGCAGCGCGCCGCGTTCGAGCACGTGCTCTTCAACTACGTGCGGCCGGCCACGCTCGTCATCACCACGCCCAACGCCGAATACAACGTGAAGTGGCACTCCGGGCCCGGCCGGTACTTCCGCCACCCGGATCACCGGTTCGAATGGACGCGCGCCGAGTTCCACGCGTGGATGGGCGACGTCGCGCACCGCGCCAACTACGAGGCCCAATGGGCGGGAATCGGCCCCGACGATTCAAAGCTCGGTCCCCCCACACAGATGGCCGTGTTCTCCCGTTCTTGAACCCATAGCCGTCGTTCGGACTGTGCGATGACAAACGACGAAAAGCCTACCGAAGCGGTGCATGGGAAACCGTCGGCCAGTCAGCGCCCCACGCCCGGCCCAGGTGTTCCCGAAGCGTCCGGCGAGTCGACGGCCGCCTCCCTCCTGCCCGCGCTTACCCTCCCCAAAGGCGGTGGCGCGGTCCGCGGCATCGGCGAGAAGTTCTCCACCAACCCGGTCACGGGCACCGGCTCGCTGAGCATCCCGCTCGCCACCTCCGCGGGCCGGGCCGGCTTCGAGCTGGCCCTCTCCCTTCGCTACGACTCAGGCGCTGGCAACGGGCCCTTCGGGCTGGGTTGGCAGCTCTCGGCACCGTCGATCGTCCGGAAGACGGACAAGGGGCTCCCACGCTACTTCGACGGAGAAGTCTCTGATGACTTCCTGCTCTCGGGCGCGGAGGAGTTGGTCCCCGCCTTCACGTCCGGCGGAGGCACGGCCCCCGACACCCTCGAATCCGGCGAGCACACAGTGCGGCGCTACCGGCCCCGGAGCGAGGGCTTGTACGCGCGCATCGAGCGGTGGACCCACAGGCACACGGGCGACGCGCACTGGCGCGTGACGACGCACGACAACGTCCTCAACATCTACGGCAGGAGCCCGAACGCCCGCGTGGCGGATCCGGAGCACCCGGCGCGGGTCTTCGCCTGGCTGCTGGAGGAGACGCGGGACGACCGCGGCAACATCGCCCGGTATCTCTACAAGGCGGAGGATGCTTCCGGAGTCGACACGGGCCTGCTCAGCGAAGCGAGCCGCTTCGAGATCTCGGCGGACGGGTCGCGCCGGTTCCTCGCCACGGCCCAGCGCTACCTGAAGCGCATCCAGTACGGAAACCGCGCCCCGGTGATGGACCGGAATGCTCCCGCGCCCACCCGCGATGAGGACTGGCTCTTCGAGGTCGTCCTCGACTACGGCGAGCATGACGCCGCGTCGCCGACCCCCGCCGAGGCGAGACCGTGGCCGGCCCGACAAGACGCCTTCTCCAGCTTCCGTGCCACGTTCGAGGTGAGGACGTATCGGCTGTGCCGTCGCGTCCTCGTGTTCCACCGCTTCGAGGAGCTGGGGACCACGCCCTGCCTCGTGCGCTCCACCGACTTCGACTATGGGGAAGGCCCCTCTGTCACCTATCTGGAGCGCGCGACCCAGGCGGGCTACCGCCTGTCCGCGGATGGGGCGCAATACGAACGGGCAACCCTGCCGCCGCTCGAACTGGGTTACGCCAGGCCGGCCGTTCATGAGGAACTCCGGACGGTGGACCCCGCCAGCCTGGAGGGCCTCCCCGGAGGCATCCCGGGCGCGGGCGCCCAGTGGGTGGACCTGGATGGCGAAGGACTTCCGGGCGCGCTGATCCCTACCCCAAAGGCCTGGCTGTACAAGGCGAACCTGGGAGACGGCCGGCTCGCCCCGCCCAGGCTGTTGCGCTCGCTGCCGTCACCCGCGGAGCTGGCCACCGGTACGCAGCAGCTTACCGACCTGGATGGAGACGGCCGGCTGGAGCTGGTCCAGTACACGCTGCCGCTGCCTGGCTATTTCTCGCGGACCCCCGAGGATGGCTGGGCGCCGTTCATGGCGCTGCGCGCTCTGCCCCGTATCGACTGGAACGATCCGAACCTGCGCTTCATCGACCTGGATGGCGATGGACACGCGGATGTCCTCATCACCGAGCAGGATGCGTTCGTCTGGTACCGCTCCCTGGCGAAGGACGGCTTCGAGCCCGAGGCGCGCATCCGAAAGGCCACGGCAGAACGGCGGGGTCCGACCGTCGTCTTCGCGGACGGGACGGAGAGCATCCATCTCGCGGACATGAGCGGGGATGGAATGGTGGACCTCGTCCGCGTCCGGAACAGCGAGGTCTGCTATTGGCCGAACCTCGGTCACGGCCGGTTCGGGCGGAAGGTCACGCTCGGCGGCTGCCCCAGGCTTGATGCGCCCGATCAGTTCGACCCCCGGCGCATCCGCTTCGCGGACATCGACGGCTCCGGGACGAGCGACTTCGTCTATGCCGGCCGGGACGGCGTCCGCCTGTATTTCAACCAGGCAGGCAACACGCTCTCCGAACCGACCCGGCTGGAGTCGCTGCCAGCAGTGGACCCACTCGGCAGTCTGTCGGTGGTGGACCTGCTGGGAACGGGGACCGCGTGTCTCGTCTGGTCGTCGCCGCTGCCAGGGAGCCAGGCTCGCCCGTTGGCCTATGTCGACCTGATGGGAGGCCAGAAGCCGCACCTGCTGCTCCGCGTCGTCAACAACCTCGGGTCCGAGACGCACATCTCCTACGCGCCGTCGACGAAGTTCTATCTGGCGGACAAGGCCACCCACAGGCCCTGGCTCACCCGGCTCGCCTTCCCGGTCCAGGTCGTCGAACGCATCGAGCAACTCGACCAGGTCGCGAAGACGAAGCTGGTGACCCGCTTCGCCTATCACCATGGATACTTCGACGGGTACGAGCGTGAGTTTCGGGGGTTCGCCTGCGTCGAGCAGTGGGACGCGGAGCACCTGTCCTCCGACGGCGGTCCTGTTGGAGCGCTCGACCTGCCACCTGTCCGGACCATCACCTGGTACCACACGGGAGCATGGCTGGAGCGTGAGCGCTTGGAGTGGGCTCTCGCGAAGGAATGGTACGCCGAGGATCCAGGTGCACCGCTGCTCCCTGGCAGCCGTTTGCCGCTCGGCCTGCCCCCGGACGAGCAGCGAGAGGCGGCGCGCGCCATGCGTGGCCAGCCCCTGCGCCAGGAGGTGTACGGGCTGGACGGGACGGCGAACGAGGCGCGCCCATACCTCATCACGCAGAGCAACTTCCAGGTTCGATGCCTCCAATCCAGGGGAGGGAACCGGTACGGGGTGTTCGACGTCCATCCGCGCGAGACACTCACCCTCCACACCGAGCGGAGGCTGGGTGATGCGCGCGTGGAGCACGAGTTCACGCTGGAGGTCGACCTGCTTGGGCACGTGCGGCGCTCGGCGCATCTCGCGTACCCGCGTGCCGGCGCGGGTGAGCCCGAGCAGCGTCGGCTGCTGGCCACCTGTACGCGCATTGAGCTGGCGTCACCGCTTGGCACCGCCACCGACTTCCGGCACGGCGTTCCGACCGAGCACTCGCGCCACGAGCTCCCGCTGGCGGCGGGGAGCGGGTTGCACTCGTTCGAGGGGGTCGACGCGGCGATGCTCGGGGCGGTGGAGGTGGGCTTCGACGTGACGCCGACCGCCGGTCAGATGCGCGTCTTGGAGCGCCGCCGCCACCGTTACTACCGGGATGACCTGTCCGGTCCCCTGGGCGCGGACGCCTCCGGGACACGCGCCCTGCCCTATGATCAGCATGCGCTGGCGCTGCCGGCCACGCTCCAGGCATCCGTCTTCGGCGCGCTCGTTCCAGCCGGCGAGTACACCGGCGCGGCCGGCTATCGGAGCATCGCTGGCGACCTCTGGACCGGCTCCAGCGTGACGGTCTACGACCCGGCGCTGTTCTACCAGCCGGTCCAGCTCACGGACCTCTTCGGCAACACCACCTCCGTCCGCTACGACCGGTACGGGCTCCACGCGGTGGAGCAACACTCCTCGGACGATCCAGCGTTCGACAGCGTCACCCGGGCCGAGATCGACTACCGCACCCGGGCCCCATGGCGCCTCACCGACGCCCATGGCAACCGCAATGCCGTCGCATTCGACGCGCTGGGCATGGTGGTGGCCACCGCGTCGATGGGCCGCGACGGTGCGGGAGAAGGCGACACCCTCGCGGACCCGACGACGCGCATCGAGTACGACGTCTCTCGCTGGCATCGGGAAGGACGGCCAGCGTTCGTCCACACCTTCGCGCGCGAACGGCACGGCTCCGCCAACCAGCGCTGGCTCGAGTCCTACAGCTACTCGGACGGCTCCGGCCGGGAGCTGCTCAAGAAAGCGCAGGCGGAGCCTGGGCCTGGCGGGGAACCGCGCTGGGTGGGAACGGGGCGAACCGTCTTCGACAACAAGGGCAATCCGGTCAAGCAGTACGAGCCGTACTTCTCGACCACCTTCGAGTACGAGGACGACCCGGCGCTGGTCATGACCGGCCACACGTCCCTCTACCACTACGATTCGCTGTCACGGCTGGTCCGCACCGACTTCCCGGACGGCACCTTCGCCACCGTCACCTTCGACGCCTGGAGCGAAACGCGCGCCGACGCCAGCGACAATGTGCTGGAGAGCGCGTGGTATGCGGATCGGATCGCGCGCCCGCCAGGCGATCCGGAGCGCCGCGCCGCCGAGCTGGCCGCCGCACACTCTCACACCCCTGCCGTTCACGCGGTCGATCCGCTGGGCCGGACATTCCTCTCCATCGCGGACAACGGTTCGGACGGGAAGTATCTCACGCGCATCAAGCTGGACATCCAGGGCGACCACCTCGAGGTGGTGGACGCGCGCGGCGTCACAGTGCTCCGGCAGACCTTCGACATGTCGGGGCACGCCATCCGCGTGGAGAGCAGCGATGCCGGCGTCACCATCAACCTGTTCGACGGTATCGACCGCCCATACCGTTCGTGGGAGGGGCGGGGCTACGCGCACCGCAAGCGCTATGATCGCCTCCGCCGGCTCACGCACGTCTACGTGGCGCCCCCCTCCGAGCCGGAGTTCCTGGCGGAACGGCTGTTCTATGGAGAGGGTCTGCCTGGGCCCAATCTCCGGGGAAGGCTGATCCATCACTTCGATGGTGCCGGGGTCACCACCCACGAGATTTACGACTTCGAGGGCCGCATCACCCGCTCGTCGCGCCGCCTCGCGGTCAGCTACCATGCGGTTCCCCGCTGGGCGCCACTGGACGCGCTCACGGATCCAGGGGCGGCGCTGACCGCGGCCTCTCCGCTCCTCGAAACGGATGTCCTCACCACACTCACCGACTACGACGCGATGAGCCGGGTCGAGCGTGTCGTCACACCAGATGGCACGGCGGCGTCGTTCGCGTACAACGAAGCCGCGTTGCTGGACCGCGTCGACGTGGCCGTACGCGGCGCCTCGCCGTCCCGGTTCGTCGACAACATCGATTACAACGCCCGAGGACAGCGGACCCAGGTCACTTATGGTGGCGGGGGCGTCACGGCGACGTACGAGTACGACGAGCGTTCGACCATGCTGGTGCGAGTGCTCGCCTCGCGAGCCTCGGACGGAGCGGCGCTGCAGGACCTCCGGTACACACTGGATCCGGCGCACAACATCGTCGAGGTCCGCGACAGCGCGCGGCAGCAAGTGTTCTTCAACGGAGGCTCGACCGACGGCACCCAGCGATTCGAGTACGACGCTCTCTACCGGCTCATGCGCGCGGAGGGCCGAGAGCATCCCGGACAGGTGGGCTACGCGCTGGGGTCGAATGGCTACCCCGAGGCGCCCCTGGCGCAACTCCCGCACCAAAACGACCTGCAGACGCTGCTGCGCTACGTCCAGAAGTACAGCTACGACAAGGTTGGGAACATCCATGAGGTGAAGCACTCGGTGCCTCTGTCACCCGGAGGCGGCTGGACACGGGCCTATGAATACGCGCCCGACAGCAACCGCTTGAAATGGACCAGCCAGCCTGGAGACGGCACGACGGGCACACACGCAACGCGCTACCACTACGACGAGCGCGGAAACCTGGTCGCCATGCCGCACCTGTCGTCGCTGAAGTGGGACCATGACGACAGGCTGGCGTCCGTCGACCTGGGAGGTGGAGCACGGGCGTATTACGTCTACGACAGCCAGGGCCAGCGCGTCCGCAAGGTCATCGAAACAGGCGGCACGTCGCGAGAGCGCGTGTACGTCGGCAACTTCGAGCGCTACCGCGAGCGCACGGGGACGACCGTGACCCTTGAGCGCCAGACGGTCCACGTCTACGACGGCCACAGGCGGCTGGCGTTGGTCGAGACCGACGTGACGAGCGCGCCGTCGCCGGGCGCAACGCGCATCCGGTTGCAGTTCGCCAATCACCTCGGGACGGCGACGGTGGAGAGCACATTCGACGGCGTCCCCATCTCATACGAGGAGTACTATCCGTTCGGCGGCAGCTCGTTCCACTCGGGCGATCCAGACAAGCGCTATCGCTACACAGGCAAAGAGCGCGATGACGAGACGGGCTTCTACTACCACGGGGCGCGCTACTACGCGCCCTGGCTCGGCCGGTGGACGAGCCCCGACCCGGCCGGTCTGATCGACGGCACCGACGTCTATTCCTACGTCGAGAACAATCCCATCAAGCTGAGCGATCCAACCGGCCTGTGGGAATGGCCGAGCGCCCGGACCGTCGCGGTGGTGGCGGCGGTGGTGGTGGTGGGCGCGGTGGTCACGGTCGCCACCGCCGGGGCCGCCGCTCCGCTGGTGGGAGCGGCTGTCGCCAGCATCGGTTTGACCGGTACCGCCGCCACCGTCGCCACCGGGGTGGTGGTGGGTGCGGTCGCGGGCGCGGCAGGGGGTGTGGCCAGCGAGGTGACGCGCACGGGCGTGGGCGAGGGTCGCCTCCCGACCGGGCGTGAGCTGGGTCGCGCGGCGACGATCGGGGCGGCGCTCGGCGTGGTCACCGGTGGCGCCGGTGCGTTCGCGTCCACGGCGCGCGGAGTTCAGGCAGCGAGCACGGCCGCGCGAGCGGTGTCTCGGGTCCCCGGCGCCGCGACCGCGGCCCGAGTCGCGAGCACGGCCGGCAAGGCTGCGTCAGCGGTCGCGCGGACACCGGGCGTCTCACACGCCGTCCGCGCCACGGCCGCGGTCGCCCGCGCCACGGGACGTGGCCTCGGAACGATCGAAAGGGCGGCCGGAAGCGCGGGCATTCGCGCGGCGCGAGGCGTCTTCGCCAACAGTCGAGCAACGGGATTCCTGGACACCTTCCAGGCCACTCGCAGCGTCACGTCCGCGTTCGGCGCGGCGCGCCCCTCCGAGCCGCTCCGAGCGAGCGCGGATCCGGCGGCAGAGCTCTTTGGCCCGGGCTCCCAATCCCATCCGGAGGCCTGGGCTGAACACACCAGCACCGTGCGGAAGATGGGCGCCGTCATCGAAGAGCGTCCCGGCGCCCTCGCATACATGCCCAGTTCCACCCCCGGCCGAGCGGGAACCATGTATCTGGACCCGGACGCATCACTTTCCGCGCTCAAACACGAACTGCAGCACCTCCTCGACGATGCCGCTCACGGATTCCCCGGCCAGGCGGCGCTCTTGGGCAATCCGTCCGTCCGATGGGCTTTTGAACGCTCCGCCTATGCGACCGAGATCGCACTGGCGCGTCGAATGCTGGGCGAAACCACGGCCGCCGGTACTGCTGCCACGCGCGAACAGATCCAACAACTGATCGGCTCGCTCCAACAGCTGCGCACGGGGGAATGGCGTAGGATCTTCATGCCTCACCTGGGACGATGAGCCCGCCAATGTGGAAATTCGAGCAGATTGCCAAGTCGAAGACCGCCGATTTGCTGCATGCGACGGAACAGCCTCCGCGGACGCTCTACGAAATCCATCAACTCGCGGAGCTGGCTCGTCGTGCGGTCCGGGGTGAAACGCCGCTTGAGGAGGTGATCCGCCGAGTGGTCGCGGCCTCAAGCGATCGCGAGATGCTCTTCGGTGCACCGCCTGGCTATCTGGCGGCGGGGGTGCTCGTGGGCGCCCCCGAGCCCATCCGCACGCACTTCTGGAGCACGGCGAGCCGTGAACTGGACGCGAGGAGTCTCAAGATGCTGCGCACCCAGTTCCGCGAGTCCGGCCCTCCGCCCACCCTCCCAGTCGATTCGGAGGACGGCGGCGCGGGGGCACACGAACAATGGGCAGTGACGGTGTATGGCACCGCCGATCCGTCGAAGGTGGTCTCGGCCGTCCAGCGCGCTGAACCTGGCGCGAGGCTCCTGGAGCACTGGGCCGAATACGAGCCCCTCGTCTGGATCTTCGAAATGCCCGCGGGGGCGGACGCGCGCGTCGCGCTGAGCATCGCGGCGGGGGTCACCCATGCGACCGGCACCCCAACGTCCTGCGATGTCCCCGCCGCGACGGGAGCGCTCGGCCCGGACATCGTCGCGTTCTGCCAGCCTGGTGGCACGCCCGCACTCGGCAGTGTGGCGGGCGCTCCCAGTGCCCCGGTCTTCACGCCCATCAAGTCGGCGTGACGGCGGGTCCTGAGTCTGGCAGCCCCAAGACGAAGGCCCTGGAGTAACCGGCTTGCACCGGAAACTCCAGGGCCTTCATTTTGATTGAGGAGGCATCGAAGCCATGGCGATGGCTGACGAATGGAACAAGGTCGACAAGGCTTTCGATCGACTGGAGCGCTATCGCGTGCTCCATCCAACGCTGGCCGCGATGAGGAAGCTGGCCCACCTGGTCAAGGAGAACGCAGCGTTCGCCGAAGTGCATCCGGTCGTATCGATGGCGTCGCTCGTGCTCGCACGGGGACAGGCGGAGCGGCGCGTGGACGTAGCCTGGACCGAGCAACACGAATACAGGGTGGCCTTCGTCGATTCAAAGCTGCGGTTCTCGGAGCCCACGCACGCGAACGAGGACGGCGTGGTGCGGGTGCTACGTGAGTACCTCGACAGGCTCTAATCGGTCCGCGACGGCGCGCGGCAGCAGGGCATGTGAGGGAGGCCGGCGCGGATGTTCACTGTGAAAGTGAACGAGCCCGGCGCGGGCGGTGACGGAGCGCCACCGCCCGCTTCGGTCCTTCAGGGACTACTGGATGGTGTACGCCACCGTGCCGCTGCAGCTCCCGCTGGAGTAGCAGCCGACGCGGATCTGATAGGTGCCCGCCGTCGTGGCCTTGAAGCTCGCGTAGGACAGCGTGCCGCAGGCGTCGTCGTTCGAGGCCACCTGGGTGGTTCCGTTGTACAGGCGCAGGTACGTGTCACCCGTGCCGGAGGCGCCCGGTACCGTGCAGGTGCCGAACTTGAGGGTCTGCCCGGCGGCCAGGGTGACGTTGTGGTTGACGGTGTTCTGGTTGGCGCTGTTGGTGTTGGAGGCGGTGAAGGTGAACGTCACCGGCGTCGCGGGCGGCGGGTAGCCCGCGCACAGGCGAGTGCTGGTCGCCACGCCGCAGTACTCGTCGATGGCCGGCCGGACGTAGGTGATGTCCTCGCCGCGGCAGCCCGTCTCCGTGCAGGTGTTGACGACGTTGCAGCTCCCGTTGGCTTTGTAGTCGGTCTCGCCGCGCACCAGGATGCCGGCCACCGTGTAGCCGTTGTTCTCGTACACGCCCGAGCCCGAGTTGCCGCCGAACGTGTCCGTGGTGCCCACGAAGTAGTCCAGCGTGCCCGCGCGCGCGTCACGCACCGAGCCGCCCGAGTCGATCTTGAAGGGAATGCCGCTGCCCGAGCCGATGACCGTCACGTTGGTGCCCACGGGCAGCGCGGCGTTGCCCGCGCGAATGGGGGCGGGCGTGAAGCGCGGGGTGGCCGGACGGTCCAGCCGGATGACGGCGAAGTCCAGGTTGCGACCGCCCACCGTGCCCTGCTGGCGCGCGACAATCGCCTGGCAGGAGAAGATGTCCGCGGTCGTCACCGTCTGCATGGAGCCGGCGGCGGTGCGGTAGAAGTTGAAGACGAAGCGCGTGCTGGCGCAGGCCGACGCGCTGGTGATGCAGTGGCCCGCCGTGAGCACCAGGTCATCGTCGATGAGCGTGCCGGAGCAGAAGGCAGGGGTCAGGTCGTCCAGGAAGCGCTGGGAGGTGCAGAGGTTGTACGCGGAGCGCAGCGTGGACGCATTGAAGGTGACGTCGTTGGGGTTGGTCGCGTTGAAGTCCGAAGGGTTCATCAGCGCGACGGTGGACTGCTGAGCGCGGGCGCGCAGCGTGGCGTTCGTGTGCGCGTACACGTCCGTGCGGTTGTCGGTCCCATAGACAACGGGCTGCTGCTCGGTGCCCAGGGGAGCGTTGTCAGTCGGCTCGGCCTCGGGCGCCGGACCGCAGGCCACGAGGGAAAGGGTACACAGCAGCGTTCCGAGCAGCGTCCTACGGCCGGAAGTCCGGGGGATTCGCATGTGCTGAACACTCCTTGAGGGTGCGGGCCGCCCGCCAGGGGGCGAGCAGCGGACCGCATGCTCGCGCCAACCGGGTGCTCTCCGCAACATGCCCTTAACAAGGAATTGCTGTGCTCTCGGAAGTCTCAGCCCTCGCCCACTCCCTGGTGCCGGAGCGCCCTCAGGAGGCGTGGCTCGACACTTCGGCGTGCAACGCCTGCGCGTGAAGCGTTCGGCCCCAGCCCGTGAAGCCGGCGGGCTTCACGTCCCGCACCAGCCAGAGGCAGGCGCAGTCCCCGTCTCCACGGTCGTGGGACGCGGACCGCGAGGAGTCCCACCATTCGCGGAGCTGCTCCTGCTCGGCCTCGTCCGGCGCCCTGAAGCCCATGGAGCGATAGAGCACGGCCGCATCCGCCTCCCGCTTCTTCTCTTCGGCGGAGGCCGGCCGCTCTTCCTGGATGTGGACCGCCAGCCGGGACACCCCTTCGCTCGGGTCCAGGGCCCACTGGTTCAGGCCGTTCAGGAAGGCCTCTCCAATCCCATTGCCCCAGAAGCCGGGCGGGACGAAGAAGTCCCCTTCGTCCCAGGCCAGGACCCCATCCGCGCCATCCCCATGGCGCCACGCGCGGACGAGGGCGAGCTGGATGTCGTGCGACGGATGGCCCTCGTAACGGACCGGGTGCAGGTAGGAGAGCAGCATCGCGCCGTCCGTCATGCGCGGAGAGCCCTTCTTCTGAATCCACCCGGACATCGCCAGCCCCGAGCGCTGGTTCGCCTCCACCTCCTTCACCTGGCCCTCGCCCCGGCCGGACTTCAGGTCGAACTGCGTTTCGAGGAAGCGGGTGAATCGCTGGGGATACAGCGTCTTCAGGAGCGGCCACCACAGCCGGAAGAGCGGCGCGTGCGTCCAGCGCGCGAAGTAGTTCATCAGCCCGAGGTAGGCCGGATGATTGTATGTCTCGTTGAGCTTCTCACAGAGGAACACCTCCTCCATGAAGAGCAGGGCCTGCCGGCAGGCCTGGAGCGACCGGCTGATGTCGCGCGTTCGGGGCGAGAGCGCGGGTCTCACCGGGCCGCCCTGCCGCGAGCGCGCGAAGGGCACCGAGTCCTCGATGTATGGCTCCTCCTCGAACACCTCTCGCAGGAGCCGATGCGCCCCCGACGCATGCAGCAACGTGTCGATCTCCGCCGCGCGCGACGCGTAGTGCGCGAAGCGCTCCGAGTATCCGGCGGGAACCGGGAGCCACTCCCGGCGGGCCTGGGCGAAGAGACTGGCGCCCTGCTCCGGGTTCTCGGCCTTCACATGGAGCTGCCGCAGGATGGGCTGGAACGCCAACTCGGCCTCGTGCTCGCCCAGCCGCCGGTACGACTCCCACTGCGCCTCGTCGTAGAACTGGTCCCCGGTCGACTCATGAGGAAAGGCCGCGTTGCGCGCCTTGTACTGCGCGACGTCCGCCGGCTCGTTGCCCATCAGCGTGGGCCGGATCATCAGCAGCACCCCGGTGTCCCCCGTCGGGTAGTGGATGTCTCCGGCCACCATCGGTTGCCGCGCCCACCCGTCCGGGCCGGGGCGCAGCGGCGACAGGTCGATGCGGATGTCCACCCCGAAGTCCTCGCGCACCCGCCGCACGGCGTTGCCGAAGTCGTCGAACGCCAGGTCCGGATCCCTCCCGCAGTCGGAGACGAGGATGTAGCGGCAGTGCCGGCGCACCAACTCGTAGAGCGCCAGGTTCTCGAAGTGTCCTCCGTCCGAGAGGTGCACGTCGCGATCCTGGGCTCGCGACATCCCGAACATCTCCTTGTAGAAGGGCAGCCCGACGGCCCACTCGGCGCGACGCCCCCGGCCCCGTGTGGGGTGGGGCCACCACAGCCCCAGGCGGAAGTTGAAGGCGGCCATGAGGAAGGTGAAGGCCGACCCGAGCCGCTTGGAATAGCCGCCCATGTTCGAGTTGAAGGCCGCGCCCGACGCGGTCATGGCCGCGCCAAGCGACGGCGCCCCACCCTCCCGCCGGCTCGTGCCCTCGCACGTCCAGGCCGCCGCTTCATGCGCCACGCTCATGCCCACGGCCGAGAGAACGGCGCTCTGGGCGCCTCGCCCCAGGTTGCGCATCGGGTCCTCCGGCCGCAGGTCATTGGCCGCTCAGCAGATGAGATGCAGGGGCCGGGCCGGATCCGCATGGGATAGCGCCGTCAGCGGGAGGTCATCGGCCCGGCGCTCGCTCGCGGGCTCTGCGCCTCCCGACTCCGGAAGGGACGCGCCCAGGTAGGCGCGCGCGAGCCGCGACCGGTAGAAGTGGTGCAGCCCCACCCGGGTGGTGTCGAAGCAGAAGAGCGTCGCGGCGGTGATTCCGGCGGCCAGCAGGAACAGCGGCAGGAGTTGCCCTTGCGTCCGTGCATGGGTGACCAGGGCCACGACGCCAATGAGGAACAGCACCACGACGACCGAGGAGAGCAGTGGGATCGCCACCGGCCTTACGCGCTCCCGCTTGCCGGGCACGCTGGGTCGGCTGGGCTGGCGGGTGAAGCGCTGCTGCAAGCGCGTGAGCACCGCCATGAGGGCAGCGGCGAGCGTGGGCACCCCCAAGGCGAACAGGGACTGGACCTGCACATGGAACCAGCCCTCGCCAATCCAGGCACCGCCCAGCCAGCACAACGCCATGCCCACCCACAGCGCCGCGAGCAGGAACAGCCGGCTGATGGCCCGGCCGACCGCGTATGTCCAAGCGGGTTGCAAGGCGCTCCGCCCCAGGCGCGAGAAGAGGAAGCGCCCCACGACGAGCGCGCCCGCGGTGGCCACCCATACCGCCGCGGGGCTGAACAGGGCCTGGAGCATGGGGCCGGAAGGTGGGAGCCAGGTCTGCAGGCGCCGCCAGCTCAACAGGCCGGACATGGCCGTCTGGGCTTCGGCGTTGCCGCGCGCGAAGTACCATCCGAGTCCGAGCGTGATGCCCACGGCGCAGAGGGCCGCCAGGACATAGGCCCTGGAGCCCTCCAATGAGCGCAAGTCGTTGACCTCCTTCAACGAGCGCGAGTCGTGATCTCCGCGCGTTCGTGAGCCGCGGTCGCCACGCACCTCCATCTTTCGCCAGGCCACTTCGCCCGCCACCAACTTCACGGACGTCAGCAGGGCCAGGAGCAGAAGGCCCCTCTCGCCGGCGATGCTCCAATGTGCGAGCAACTCCCAGAACAGGACGCCCAGCGTCAGGAGCGCGAGCGCCGCCAGGAGCGAGGGGATGGTGGCATTCACCACCGACGAGACCATCCTCCCCGAGTCCGGGTTGAGCAGCCCGGGCCGGGGGCGCAGGAAGTTGCTGAACTGGCGCAGGTGGTGGACGGGATCCGGCTCCGCCAGGCCCAGCGTGGACGGCGTGTCCGGGAAGCAAGGGGCCTTCTTCCGCGGACGGAGATCCGCGCACGGGTCGGCGCGAAGGCCGGCCCTCGCGCGCCACGCCGTCCAGAAGCTCCCGACATACCCACCGCCCGACACGGTCGAGAGGTAATGGAAGACGTCGAGCAGCTTCAGCCTTGCCAGCGCCTGTAGCAGTCCCAGGTTGAAGGTGGCGCTGCGGATGCCACCTCCGGAGAGCGCGAGCCCGAAGAGGTCTTCCCGGGGATGCTTGATCCACGTTGGCGCCGGGGGCACGGCCGGACGCACGGTCGGCTTCCGCGCGGCGCTTCCGTCGGACCGCAGCTTCATGGCTTCCATTTCCAATGCCATGAGCTCTTCGATGCCCAGGCCAGCCGTCTCCTCCCGTTGATCACGCGTCCCCATGGCGGTTCCCCTCCAGCCATGACTTGCTCTTGGACCTGCCCTGCGTAATCAACGAACAGCGTGTCCCCCGCCCGCTTGAGCAGTCTGGGGCCCGGACGCGGCTGGAGCGGACGCCCTGGGGACTGTCGGCACGCCATCACACGCAGTAGCATCACGCCGCTTTTCCGGGGGACTCAAGCCGGGACACTTTGGAGGCCGTATGGCCACAATCCTCGTCGCTCCGCTTCCGCTCGCAGGGCATGTCAATCCCACGCTGAAGCTGGCGAAGACGCTCCGGGCCCGCGGACACCGGGTGGTCTACTGCTCCCTGCCGGATGTCGAGTCCTCGCTCCAGACCGAGGGCTTCGAGCTCCTCCCCGTCTTCAGGTCCCTCTTCCCCAAGGGCCTGGTGGCGGAGATGACGGCGAGGGCGGCCCATGCGCGCGGCCGGGAGCTGCGCAACCTCGCGCGCGACCACATCCAGCGCCGCAATGCCGTGCTCCAGGCCACCCTGGACGGTGAATACGACAGGCTGCTGGACGCCCTCCGCCCGGACCTCGTCCTCTGCGATGACCGGGTGGTGGATCTGCCTATCGTGTGCCATGGCCATGGTGTTCCCGTGGCGAGGCTGAACACCACCCTCCCCCAGCACCTGCTGCACCTGCTGCCGACAAGCAACGGCAAGCCTCTCATCAGCGCGCTCAGGCCCGTGCTGCGCCGGCTCGAGGTCGTACTCGCGCGCGCGGGCCTGGTGCCCCGCTTCCAGGAATTCCACCGGCGGCTTGCGCTCAAGCATGGCTGCCCGATGGAGCCCGTGGACTTCCCTCCCTTCCAGCTCCCCCTGTTGCGAGACGTGGTGCTCTTCCCCAGGGAGTTCGCGACGCCGGACATGCCGGCCGGGCGCGAGCCGGTGCTCCATCTGGGCCCCTCCATCGACCTGGAACGCCAGGAGCCGGCGTTTCCCTGGGAGCGGCTGAAGGAGGGCCAGCCCCTCATCTTCTGCTCGCTGGGCACGCTGGCCTCATCCGGCCTGGCCCGTCAGGTGATAAAGACGGTGCGCGAGGCGGCGGCGCTGCGGCCACAGTGGCGATTCGTCCTCGCCGTGGGATCCGTGCTCGACCCGGCGGAGTTCGACGGGGGGCCGGCGCGGATCGTGGCCGTGCAGAAGGCGCCCCAGCTCCAGTTGCTGCGCACCGCGGCGGCCATGATCACCCATGGCGGGTTCAACAGCGTGAAGGAGTGCATCTACTTCAGCGTCCCCATGGTGGCGCTGCCCATGAAGGACGACCAGCCGGACGTGACCCGGCTCGTCGTGCACCACGGGCTCGGGGTCCAGGGGGCCGTGAAGCAGCTGAAGCCCCGCGCCCTGCTCTCGCTGCTGGACTCCGTGGTGGGGAGCGCCTCCCATGCCCAGGCGCTCGCGAGGATGAGCGGTCGCTTCCGCGAGGCGGAGGCGGACATGGCCGCCATCGAGCAACTGCTCCCCGGCCCCCAGCCCGCCATCAAACGGGCGAGCTGACCCCGAAGGTCACGCCACTTCCACCCGAGGCTTGCGCTGGACCCGCGCGATGGTCTCCGCGGCCCGGAGCGACAGCGCGATGATGGTGAGCGTGGTGTTGACCGCCCCGGCGGTGGGCAGGCTGGACGCGTCCAGCACGTACAGGTTGTCCATGCCATGGACGCGGCAATCCGCATCCAGCACCGAGCTCGCGGGATCCACCCCCATCCGCGCGGTCCCCACCGTGTGCCAGGGCGCATCGAAGTGCACGGAGGTATGGACCCAGCTAAACCCTGCCTTGTGGAAGAGCGAGACAGCGGTGTCCCGCAGCTTCCGGTACGTCTCACGGCTGGGTCTGGGATTGTGGACGCGGGCGATCCGCTCTTCGTGGAAGTCGAACCCCGACTCCGCGGTGCCCACCGCCTCTGTCATCAACAGACACACCAGGCTGCGGCGCGCGACGAACTTCACGAACGGAGCGGCGAGCGGAAACACATGCTGCCAGATGGGAATCTGGCCCGTCGCCTGGATGACGCCCAGGGGATAGGGCCAACCCTCCGCCGCGCCGTAGAAGGCGTTGATGGCGAAGGTCTTCTGGTGGAGCTCCGGAATGGGGCGCAGTCCCATGAAGGGAAAGATGAAGCCGCACGTGTGGCCCGCCAGATACCGCCCCAGGGCGCCCCTGGCGTTTCCAATGCCCTTCGGGTGGGCGTCGTTCCTCGAGCGCCAGAGCAGCAACGGCGACTCCCGGATGCCCGCGCTCACGACGACGACATCCGCGTGCACGGTGACCTCCTCGCTTCCGCGGCGCAGGAGGACACCGGTGGCGCGGCGGCCGTCCGGCGTGGTGAGGACCTTGAGGCAGTCCGTTCCCGTGCACAGGTCCACCCTGCCCGTCTTGAGCGCGGGCCGGAGCGCGGCGACCTCCGCGTCCATCTTCGCGTCGCGGTGGCAGAAGTAGCCGTCGCAGGTCGAGCACAGGACGCACCGGCCGTTGGGTCCCCGGTCCACGCCCTTGGGGATGTAGCCCACGGGAACGCCGCAACCCTGGAGCCGCTTCACCACGTCCGCGATGAAGGGCTCGTGCTCGATGGGCCCGTGGGGAAAGGGCCTGGAGCGAGGAGGCTCGGAGGGGTCCCCTTCGGGCGAGCCGTGGACCGAATAGAGCCGTTCGCCCTCGTCGTAGTAGGGCTCCAGGTCGGCGTAGGAGAGGGGCCAGGCCGTGGACTCACCATGCTCCGTCGGGCTGGCGCGGAAGTCGTTCTCGCGCAGGCGGTAGAGCGCCGCGCCGTAGAACTTCGACTCGCCTCCCACGTTGTAGCGGATCCCGCGCCGCTGGTAGTCCGCGATGAACGTCGTCTGCTGCTCGCTCCGGGCAGGGTCCGGCTTCAGGTACTCGCCCTGTTCGACGACCAGCACGTTGCAGTCACGGCGCGCCAGCCCCTGGGCCAGGGTGCTCCCTCCCGGCCCACTGCCAATGATGATCACGTCGTACCCAGGCTTGACCCAGCTCACGTTCTCTACCCACGCACTGTGAAAGGTTTGTCAGCTACTCAGCGACGGGCCCTGGAAACGGCCAGTGAAACGAGCTGCCGCCCCACCATCGGCATGTATCGCGGGAGCTTCGCGGGGTTCTTCAACGCCAATGACATGCACTCACCCCAGGCTCCCTTCTGGAGCGGCGCGCGGAACCGCGCATCCTCCCGCTCCCGGAGCTTCCACTCGCGATAGCGGCCCAGCGCCTCGATGACCTCGCCCTGCGTCCGGGGGTCCAGGGAAGCGGTCAGCGCCTCGGCCATGTCGATGATACGCGTCAGGCACCGCACGGGATCCGAGGTCAACGAACCCGGCCGGCTCCGGTAGCAATACATCGCCTCTTGCGACACGACCATCCGGCCCGACGCGAGGAGACACCGGAGCAGGAAGTCGAAGTCCTCACCGGCCCACAGGGCCGGGTTGTAGCGGAGCGCATGCGCGTTCAAGAAGGCCCTGCGGAACACAGGCTTCAGGAACCCGTAGTCGTCCACGGCCATCTTCAGGGCGTTCACCTCGAACGGCTGTTCAATCCGCCCCAGCCGCCGGGCCTGCGTCTGGAAGAACGTCACCGAGGGATTCCGCTCCCCTTCCGGGACCAGCAGCAGGTCATCACAGACGATGTCCGCGCGGTGCCCTTCCGCCAGCGCCAGGAGGCGCTCCAGGCGCGGGGGCTTCCACCAGTCATCGCCATCCAGGATGGCGACCCATTCCCCTTCGGCGTGGTTAATGGCGACGTTGCGGCTCTGGGAAGGCCCCTCGTTCTTCGCGTTCCGGAGGACGCGGATGCGCGCGTCCTGATACCGCCCGGCGACCGCCGCGGTCCCGTCCGTGGAGCAGTCATCGACGATGATGAACTCGACATCCCGCTGGGTCTGCGCAATCACCGAGTCGATGGCGGCGCCCAGATACGCCTCGACGTTGAAGGCAGGGATGATGACGGACACCGAGGGTTTCATCGCGGGGCGCTCTCGTTCTTCCGGTTTCACGCAGATTACCACCCTGCTACCTTCGGGAGTCATGGCGAGAATCGTCTTTCTTCCCCTGCCGGAGGCCGGCCACATCCACGCGACCTTCGGGCTCGCGAGGCAGCTGGCGTCCCGGGGACACGAGCTCGTCTACATGGCTCCGCCGGATGGAGAGGCCTTCCTGCGTGAGCGGCCCTGGCCGTTCATCCCCATCCACGAAGAGGCGATGCCCAGGGGGCGCCAGGCGGAGCTGGATGCACAGCTGGCCGCCCCGGGGCTCTCCCCCCAGGCGCGCAAGGACATCATCCGGGAGGTGCTCCACCGGCACGGGCTCCGCATCACGGAGGCCCTCTTCGGGACCACGCTGGAGGCCCGCCTGCGCGAGGCGAAGGCCGACCTGCTGCTCGTGGATGCGACGTTCCCGCTGCCTGTGCTGGCGGCCCACAAGGCCGGCGTGCCCGCGTTCCAGCTCTGCACCAACCTCGCGTTGAACAGGGACGTCGCCGTCCCTCCGCTGAACTCACACCACGTCCCAACGGGAAGTGTCGGCTCGCGGCTCGGCATCCGCCTCGCCTGGCAATGGCAGTACCTGCGCACCTTCCTGCCGTTCGAGGAGAAGATGCGCGAGCGGCTTCGCGCCTTCTATCGCCTGCACCCCGGCGCGCCTCGCGCCAGCTTCAACACCCATCTGCAGATTGGCCCGCACTTCCAGGTCCCCACGCTGGTGATGAGCGCGCCGGAGTTCGACTTCCGCCGCTCGGCCGCGGACGTCCACTACCTGGGGCCGTGCGTGGATCTCGACCGGACGGAGCCTCCGCTGCGTCTGGATCCGCCCCAGGACGATTCGCCGCTCATCCTGTGCTCACTGGGGAGCCATGGCGACCGGCTGCGCGGACACCAGGCCTTCTTCCAGTCCGTCATCTCCGCCGTCGCGCGCAGGCCCCGGCTCCGGCTGCTCATGGCCGTGGGCAAGCTGCTGCGGACGGACGCGTTCGGCCCGCTGCCTCCCAATGTCACGATGGTGGATTGGGTTCCCCAGCTCACCGTGTTGAAGCAGGCGTCGCTGATGATCACCCATGGCGGGCTCAACAGCGTGAAGGAATGCATCTGCCTGGGCGTTCCGATGCTCGTGTATCCGCTGATGTTCGACCAGCCGGGCAACGCCGCGCGCGTCGTCCACCATGGGCTCGGACTGCGGGGAAACATCCGAGAGACCTCGGCGGAACAGGTGGGCGCGCAGCTGGATCAACTCCTCGGCACGCCTGCGTTCCAGGCCCGGATCCGGGCCATGCAGCGCACCTTCCTGGAAGCTGATGCCGCCAGCCGTGGCGCGGTGACGCTCGAGCAGTTGCTCCAGGAGCAGCGGCTCGCGGCCTGAGTCAGGAGGCGCGCTCCTGCAAGGCCGGGGCGGACTCGGCGGGAGCGACCAGCTTCCCGGCGTCGAGCCGGAGGACACGGTCGGCGACGCCGAAGTAGCGGTCGTCGTGGGAGATGACCACCACGGTCTTGCCCTTGCGCTTCAGCTCCGGAAGCAGCTCCGTGTAGAACACGGCCTTGAACGCGGGGTCCTGATCCGCCGCCCACTCGTCGAAGAGATAGATGGGGCGGTCTTCCAGGTAGGCGGTGAGGAGCGCCAGCCGCTTGCGCTGCCCCAGCGACAGCTCGGTGGTGGAGAGGACGCCGCCGTCGATCCGGACCTTCCGCGACAGCTGGAGCAGCGACAGGTAGTGCTGCACCTGCGAAGCGGTGCCTTCGCCGACGAGCCCCAGCAGCCGTTCGAACAGGTAGAAGTCCGAGAACACGGCGGAGAACAACTGCCGGTAGGACTCCTGCGTCTGCTCCGTGATGGGCTGACCGTCCACGAGGATCTGCCCGCCCTCGGGCTGGTACAGCCCCGTGAGCAGCTTGGCCAGCGTGGTCTTCCCGCTGCCATTGCCGCCCACGAGGAAGATCAGCTCCCCGGCGTGCATGCGCAGATGGATGGGGCCCACCACGAAGTGCCCGTCCGACTCCTCGCGGTAGTAGGTATGGGTGACGCCCACGAGTTCGACGGTCTGGAACGTCGCGCGGTGTCCTCGTTCGGGAAGCGCGGGCGCATCGGAGCCCAGGGAGTCGAGCGTCAGCCCCAATTGGTGGACCTTCGTCCACGACACATCCCCGCGGCTCAGGATGGGCAGCGTCTCCATGACGGACTGGAGGGGCTGCTGGAGGTAGAGCGCCGCGATGCAGTACCCCACCAGCACCGACGGCTGCACCCAGCCCAGGCCCGGCATCACGAAGATGAGCGCCCCCACGAAGGCGAAGGACAGGAGCATCCCCAGGCTCCCAGTGGCCGCGAAGACATTGCCGATCCGGATCTGCAGCGCGCGAACGAGCGAGGACGTGGCTTCCACCTCCTCCGTGAGGAACGCCGCGCGCCGCTCCTGGTGCAGCTTCAGCTCCTTGATGCCCTCCGTGAGGCCGCGAAGCTGCTTGTAGAGCGCCCCCTGGTGCTCCCGCGTGCGCTGGAGATCCAGGATGGCGCTGCGGGCCAGTAGCCGGTAGCCCACCACGCTCAGCGCGATGACGAGCACCAGACCGACGAGCAGTTGCCAGGACAGCCATGCCAGGTAGACACAGCAGCCCAGCGCGATGGCGATGTTGGTGAGGAAGCGCGGCAACACGCCCAGCGCGGTGCTGATGACGAAGAGGTCCTCCGTGAGGACCGTCATCACGTTGGGGATGCCCTGCTCCTCCAGGCGCCGCAGCGGCGTGGCAACGACTTGACGGGCCAGCCGCATGCGCATGTCGAAGAGCGCGTCCCCGTTGAGATTGTTGACCAGGGCCTGCGTCCCGTAGCGCAACAGCAGCGTCAGCACGCCCAGCACCACGAAACCCAGGGCCACCGCCGAGCTCACCTGCAGCTGGGACGCGAGCGCGTGGTTGATCAGCGCGATGAGCCCCGCGTTGCTGGCGCCCGAGAGGAGCCCGAAGAGCGTCACCAGGATGAGCGACGTGGGGGACGTCCGGAACAGGAGGGCGAGGAATTTCATGGGTCGCAGGCCCGGCACTCCTCGGACGCGAGGGCCTGCACCGGAATCCGTGAAGGACTCTACATGAGTTCTTCTGACCTGCCGCAGTTTGCTGGATTCGCTGGTTTGCGACGTGGCCAAAAAGGCCCTGACGTCACCGGATCGCACCAGGAACTCCAGGGCCTTCGATGGTCGGGCGACAGGTTCTGAACCTGCGACCACTTGCCCCCCAAGCCCCCCGGAACTGTCCAGTGGTTACCAGCCCTTCACAAACCATCGTAAGTACTCGAGTTTCTATGGCCGGAGTTGTCCAGCCGTCCCATCCAATACCTCAGGCCCCCGAGCTCTTTGCTGCTGAGCCCCTGCCCCGGTCGAGCTGGTGGCCTCGGGTTCCGGCCGACGGCTGACGGTCCGAGAAGTCGCGTAGAGGATGGGAGTTTGCCGGGCCGCCGTGTACCGGCCGTGAGAGCAGGGCACGTTGCCCCACATCCGAGCCTCCAACGCGGTTCGGATCAAGGAGATGCGATAGGTCAACTCCTGCGCGATTCCACAGAACGAGCTAGGTAGTTCATAAGGGGCGGCCTGAAGCTGTGAGCAGTCTCCAGGAATGGGACCACCGCAGCCGAGCCGAACCTCTTCAGTGAAGATCTGGCCTGGGAACAGAAGAAGGTTGCGTCCAAGGCAGGCAGAAGGCGGTAGCAGAAGCAGCCCTCGTGGTGTTCAGCGCGGAAGCGCATAGATGCCGGGAGAGCATCTTGTGAAGAGCGTCCCAGCGCCTCGCCAGGGAAGATGGCTCTAATGGGTAGCAACAGACCCATCCAACCTCTCCAGCCCCTCCTCTACAGCTCTCCCGGGTCAGATGCATGTCCTGCTACCCTGTTCCGGTTCTCAGCCGTGGCATCCGTGGTGGGTTGGGTCGAGCCAGTTCCAACGGCTGGCCGAGGGTGGCCAATCAATCGGCTGCTGCAGCACCGGTATCAAGGGTCCGTCTGGGCTCGGAGAGTTTGAGCACATGGAGCACTACGTCCGTTTCACCGAACGCCTCCTGGCTGACCACTTTCCCGAGGTCTCGAAACGCCCAGCCGGTGCGGAACAACTCTTCAATGACGTAACGTTTGACGGTACGCGCATTCAATTTGTGATCCTGCCGCGCAACGAGCAGGGCTTTCGGGTGGGCGTCCTCGGCCGCACCCGGACTTTCCACGCCGGACTGATGCATGCACGAGAGGCAGGAGACACGCTGCTCATTTACGGCATGGCCAGCGAAGGCGCCATTCGCGGCTTTGGGGAGCCCCAGGTTCACGAAGCGCTGTTCTCCCGCTTCCAGGGTCGGGAATCTCCGAAGGGACTGCTGGATCCGCTGCCATTCCTGCGTGAGGCGCGTACCTCCATTGCAGGAGATGACGGCACGATACCGCCCTCTCCAGCCCTTCTGGATGCCATCGCACGTATGTCCGCCTTCTGTGCTCGGGTGCGACCTGGCCCCGACACCGAGGTCGTAACAGATGAGGCCTATCAACTGCGCCTGCGCAGCCTGTGGGTGCGCTTCCGGCTACACGAATGCGTTGAGCCATCCTTTCCTGCGCGATTCCGCGCCATTCTCGACGGGAGGATTCGATTTCAGGCATCCCGCGCCAACCTTGATGCAATGGCGCTGGGCATGGGCATCCCCGCCCTCAACCGCTTTGTAACCACGCACGTCGACAAGCCGCAGCGCATCCAGGAACTCCTTGAGATGTACTCCGCGCTTCCGCTACCGGAGTCAGTCCGAGCGAGACTGTGGGCGTCCGCCCTCAAGCGCCTCGCCCCCGAGAACGTGCGACTTGAGCTCTGCGAAGCAGCTCCGTTCCTCAAGAAGAAGGCCGAGGACAATGCCGTGGCGCGCGAGTGGGAGGCGCCCGTTGTCAATGCCATCCGCAGCCTTGGCACGACGGATTCCGGACTTGATGAGCTCGTCGCACATGTCGACCGTGACGATGAGCCCTTAGCAGCGGTGGCCCGCTGGGCCTGGAACCTACATTTTGAGCATGCAAGCGCGGAGCAGAAGACCGAGGCAGTTCCAGGACCCGCCAAGGACGTCCCCGTCCCCGCGTCCTCGCCTCCTGATTCCGCACATGCTCCTCTGCCCACCTCGCAGCACCCTCCGACCGCCCCAGCGTCCATTCAGCCCTCCGCCTTCGATGCCTGGGTGCTTGGGTTGGGCTGCGCTAGCACCGAGGAGTTGCAGGGGGTGGCCGAGGACATCCGCCGTACTGCGCGGGAACTGGAGTCCGCATCCGACTACATCTCCACGGCCGATGGATGTTTGGCGCTCGTGAAGGACCTCGGGAGACTGCAAGAGCGCCTTGAGAGGTGGCGCAAAGCACTCCCCTACCCAGAGCAGCTTGCGCAGGACATTCCCTATGCCCGTACCGCCTACAACGATGCGAAGGCGGCGATCGGGGAGCACGTGGACTCCCTGCTGCGAATGGCCGGAAGCACGCCTCCCGACGAGCTCAACGAGATTGCCGACATGGCGCAGCGGCTACAGGCGCTTGAGCTATTGCCAGCTTGGTGCTGGCAATCCGAGGAATTGCCCAAATCAAATTCCGAAGTTGAGGCGGGGGCCGTCCCCACGAAATTGCGTGCCCTCGTATCACCCCATATCCGGAGACGCGTGCGACTCGTCCTGCGCACGCTGCACGAGGCCAACGCGGAACTGCCCGCCTCCATTGCCAGCCTCGAAGCTCCAGCGAATCCTGGAGAGGAGGACCTGCATCTAGAGCGCGAGTTGCGCCGCCTATTGGAGGCAAAGCGGGCTCTGGACGCCATTCCAACCGAGCACCACAGGTGGGTACGTGCGGCCCTTGAGAACCAGGAGGAACCCTCCCGTCTCCAAAGAGCCGTCGAGCTTCTGGAGCGTCTGCGCGACAAGCTGGCCCCCGGCGTATTCGCCGGTGTCGTGGAAGTCGTTGGTACCGTCCGTGGAATCGAGGAACGCGAGGCTGCGGCGCGCAGTTACCACCGTGCAACTGAACATCTGGTAGCGGCCCTCGGCACCGCCGAGGACGTTATCCTGCCGCAGCTGCAGCGCACCGTGAGTCGCCAAGCCGCACCGCTCCCCGTGCCAACCGAGGCCCTCTCCATCGAGCACAATTGGACGGGCGAGTTCGGGCGCAAGGCGCTTCCCGGGCTGCGGCTGGTGGAGGGTGCTCCTTACGTTGAAACCGTTGTACCCCTCAGTCTGGAGACCGAGGACAATAAGGCTTACAACGTGCTGCTGGAGTACCGAGTGGCAACGGGGCAACGTGATGCATGGCCACGCGAGTGGCCACAGCCCTCCCCGGAGCGACTCTCGCTGCGTCCACGAGATTGGCGACCCGACTTCGAACGCAAGGGGCGCTACGTCACCACCTTCAGGCTACGGATCCCCATCCGCAAACCCCGCGCCCGTGAGCGCTTCGAAGTCGTCGTGTCCATTTACGATGCTGAAACACGCACGCCCCTCGCCAAGTCCACAACGCTCTCCTGGGATGTCCTCGAACCAGAACCGAAGTTGCCTGACGTCCACTGGACGGAGGAGTGCAATCCGGACTTCGTCACGCAGCATCCTGTTGGGCCACAGACGCACCGGGAGACGCTTGAGAAGCGCATCGCGCAGGGCGCATCCTTCGCTGTCGAGGCGCCACGCCGTTTCGGTAAGACGACGCTGGTCCGTTACCTGCGCACCCACGCCTCCCGTGATGACCTCCTTGTTCCGGAGTCCATCCTCTGCACGCAGTTTCATGACGGTGTCGAACTGGATTACGCCAAGCTCTGGAAGGCTGTCTCCGACAGCCTCCAGGCAGCGGTGGGTTCCGCAGTCGACCTCACCCACCTCGCCGATGGACTGCCGCAAGCCAACGCCTTCGACCACGTCCGGCGCGCGGCGGCCCGGGAAGGCAAATCCACCGTCCTCATCCTCTTGGATGAGGCGCAACTCTTCTTTCCCCGCGAGCGGCGCGGTCAGGCCATCGGCACTTGGCTGAAGGACTTGCTGGAAGAGAACTGGGCGGTCGCCGACGAGAGCCGGGCCCGTCTTTCCTTCGGACTCATAGGGCTCCCAGGAATGGTCGAGCGTGCAGGCGTCAACCTAATGGGCAAGTTGCGCCCGCTGGAGGTGCGCAACATCGACGAGGAGGGTCTCAACCGGCTGGTTCTGCAAGTGACACGACGCACCCTCGAAACAACACGGGGGGCTCGTCGAGAGATTTCCCGGGTGGCCAGTAACCTTCTCGTACTGCGCGACATCCTGGAACGCCTCGTACGCAACGTACGCCGGGACGGGCGCTGCTGGGTGTCCTTCGACGATGTGGTGGAAGTCGAAAACGAACTCATCACCGAGTTGCGCGAAGGGCAGGCCAGCGCCGTAGCCTCATCCCTGCGCGACGCATTCAATCAGGCAGAGTCCATTAACGATTGGGAGCCCGGCCCCACATATCCTGTGGCGGCGGCCCTCGCTCACTGGCTGCACGAGGGGCTTCCTTTCGAAGATGCGGTGCGGCGCGCTGCGGACAAACTGACTGAATGGGCGACAAGCGCGCAGGCAGCTGGTGGCCTGAGCCGCTTCGTGTTCGATGTGGAGCGGGTGCGCGAAATCGTGGGGACGTTGCGCTCGGAGCACATCGTGGAAGGCACGCGCTTCCGCTCCGAGCTTACCGAGGCATACTTGGTGGGTGCGGCCCGGAGTGGGTTCGTGGTGGATACGGCGGCCCGTAACGCGCTTCTGCTGGCAGCCGTCAAGCGCGTGCGTCCCACGCGCAGCCCACTTGAGCCCCTCGCCGAGGGAGGGCAGGCGCGGCTGTATCGCTTCAAAGATGGCAACGACACCCTAGTCTGGCGCGAAGCCACCCTGGCCGGCGATGAGGAACGGGGCCGCTTCATCCAGGGCTCCCATGCACTGGCCACCGTCGTGGGGGGAGTCACACGGCGGACGGCTGGCTCGGAGTTCGTCTTCGACCTGCTGGAGGTGGGCCTCCTTGAGGGCAACGACTCGCGAGCTGTCCAGATCTACCGATGGATTGACGGCTTCGACCTGTCCAACCGGGAGGGCGCCCTCATGGAGAGGGCTGTTGCCGACATTGGCGCGAAGCTCTGCCGGGCACTGACCTGGCTGCACTCCGCAGCGGTTCTACACCGGGACATCCGGCCAAAGAACATCATCCTCCATGCCGAGGACATGCGGCCGATCCTCATCGACTTCGGACTGGCGACACTCGCCCAAAGTGCACGGCACACTCGCCTGTCAGGTGAGTTCGTCGCCCCGGAGGTTTGCGCCGAAGTTCCTCAGTGGTCGCCAGCTGCAGATGTATTCGCTCTGGGCTGCACGCTGCGCAAGCTGTTGCGCCCAGAGGCCAATCGCTTCGGACTTCCTGGCGTCCTAGAGCGCACCGCCAACCCGCGGCCCGAGAGCCGAATGAATGCCCGCGAGCTTGGGCTGGCATTGGAGGACGTGGCGGTCAAGGCCAGCTTGGGGGACATCCGAAATCGGGCTTGGCAGCGCTATGGAGAGACCGTGGGACTCGCCAAGGCGTCCCCCCTCCACCGGGAAATTCTAGAGAAGATGCGCCCCTCACTTGAGGCGGTGGCCATCGGCCTCCATCCCGACGTACTGGACAGGTGCACGGTGGTGGCGGACCTCAGCAATCAGCTTCTCGAAGCCAGCAGCCGCGATGGGGACAAGCTAACGCTGGGCAACGTGAAACATACAAAGGACGAGTCCATGAAGGACTTGGCTACTCCAGCAGTTGATGTGTTGCACCAACTGCGCACTTTCCGAAACCACGGCGGCACCAGTCGCGGCCGACTGGTGAAGCGGCTGGGCAAGTCGGAAGAGGAGCTTGTGCCCGAAGTGTTGGAGGGCGCAGCCCAAGTGGGCAAATGCCTCGGCCTGAAGGCCTTTGGGGACTTGGCTCGGCTGGTCGTCAAGGTGGGGGCGGTCGACTGAGCCCGAAACTAACAGCCCCTAACAAATGTCAGGGAAGAGGCGACGTAGGAGCATGACGCAGCAGTCGAGGACGCGGAAGCCGAAGTGGGTCTACGCGGCCCACTATGAATCGCGTCAGTACGCCCAGCGCGGTGCTGATGACGAAGAGGTCCTCCGTGAGGACCGTCATCACGTTGGGGATGCCCTGCTCCTCCAGGCGACGCAGCGGCGTGGCGACGACCTGACGGGCCAGCCGCATGCGCATGTCGAAGAGCGCATCCCCGTTGAGCTTGTTGACCAGGGCCTGCGTCCCGTAGCGCAACAGCAGCGTCAGCACACCCAGCACCACGAAGCCCAGGGCCACCGCCGAGCTCACCTGGAGCTGGGACGCGAGCGCGTGGTTGATCAGCGCGATGAGCCCCGCGTTGCTGGCGCCCGAGAGGAGCCCGAAGAGCGTCACCAGGATGAGCGACGTGGGGGACGTCCGGAACAGGAGGGCGAGGAATTTCATGGGTCGCAGGCCCGGCACTCCTCGGACGCGAGGGCCTGCACCGGAATCCGTGAAGGACTCTACATGAGTTCTTCTGACCTGCCGCAGTTTGCTGGATTCGCTGGTCTGCGGCTGAAGGCCCCAAAAGGTCCTGGAGTCACCGGCTCGTCCGGTGGCCTCGGACTCTGGCCGGCTGCTGACCGTCCGGGAAGTCGCGGAGCGGCTGGGGGCTGCCGGGCCACCGTGTACCGGCTTTCCGAGAGGGGCACGCTGCCCCACATCCGCATCTCCAATGCGGTTTAGGCCAATGCAGCAGCATTGGAGCAGTTCCTGCGGGAGCACACAGCGATGTGCCGTAGCTCGACCCTCTGCGACATACCGGAGCTCAGACCGGATCCAAGTGGAGGTCGTCCACCTCGCCGATCTCACGCTCGTCCCACGCATCCTCCAGGTCTCCGGCGAGGAACCTCCGGTTCGCGGCCTTCACGTTGAGCAGGACGGCCAGGCGCTTGTGCTGGCCGCGAATCTGGTGGCTCCTCATGAGAGGCAGGCGCTCTCCAGCCACATGTAACGGAATGCGCCACAAAACATGGACGCAATCCGTCTCATGTAACTGAATGCGCCACAAAACCCAGGCTCCGGGGCAAGACTTGCACGGCTCCATCAGGCCAGGCGGCGCATTGGTGCGTTTGGCATTGTCTGCCTATTGGGAATGCGCTGACATGCATAGCCCCTTCCCCTGGAGGTACACATGAAGTCGCGTTTCGTCGTGATGATTGCTGGGTTGTCGCTCGGTCTGTTCGCTGCGTGCGGGCCCGTGGACGCGGAGTCGGAGTTGGTGGATGTGGCGCAGGTCGAGGCCGAAATGGGCCGCTACCTGTGCGGTGATGGCGTCTGTGATACCCGCAACGGAGAGAACAGCACCAACTGTCCCTGGGACTGCAACATGCTCTCGTTCTGCGGTGATGGGGTGTGCAGCGGGCGCGAGACGAGTCTCAACTGCCCCCAGGACTGCGGCCTCATCATCAATTACTGTGGTGACGGCGTGTGCAATGGCAACGAGAACGCCAGCACCTGCCCCCAGGACTGCGCCATCCTCACGTGGTGCGGCGACGGCATCTGCAATGGCTCGGAGACGACCGCCACCTGCGCCGATGATTGCGGCTCCTCCTGTGGCGACGGCGTCTGCAACGGCCCGGAGACGCCGCGCAACTGCCGGGCGGACTGCGGCCTCATCCTCTCGTACTGCGGTGACGGCATCTGCGGTCCGAACGAGGACATGCTGACGTGCTACGCCGACTGCTGCACCGGCCCGCGTTGCCTGGAGCCGAACCCGACCTGGCCGTAATACGACGGGGCCACCACGCCCGGGCAGCCTGTCTGCACTGACTCCAGGGCAGCAGTGAACTGGGGGGCGTGGACTGCCAGACGGCATGCACGACCGCAGCCTCATCCGCTACGCCACCGAGCACGCGGATGACGGCCCGGGTTCGACGGTGAAGAGGGTGGAGTTCCGCAGCAAGGCTTCCGCTTGCCGCAGGAGTCCAAACGCGGAAAAACAAAGGCCCTGGAGTCACCGGCTTGCACCGGAAACTCCAGGGCCTTCATTTTGGTCGGGGCGACAGGATTTGAACCTGCGACCACTTGCACCCCAAGCAAGTGCGCTACCAGGCTGCGCTACGCCCCGAGAACCGCCGTCGTGAAACGGTGCTGCCTTATGCCCTCGCCGCTTTCTTGGGTCAAGCGCGAGGTGACGGGTACCGGTGAAAAAAACCTACTCGTCGCCCTCTTCCATTCCCTCGTCGAAGTCCTCGCCCCGGGCTTCCGCCGCGTCCGCCGCCGCCTCTTCCTGCGCGTCGATCTCCGCGTGGTTCTCCGGAGGTGCCTCGCCGTTCAGGGCACTCTTCAACACCTGGCTCGGCCGGAAGGTCAGGACCCGGCGGGCGCTGATCTCGATCTCCTTGCCCGTCTGCGGGTTGCGCCCCACGCGCGCCTTCTTCTGGCGCACCTGGAAGTTTCCGAACCCGGAGATCTTGATCTTGTCCCCGCGCTCCAACGTCTCCTTCACGGTGTCGAAGACGAGCTCGACGATCTCCGCCGACTCCTTCTTGGAGAAGCCGACCTTCTCGTAGACCCCCTCGATGATGTCCGCTTTCGTCATGCGAGTCCTCTGGCACCCGTGAATGGCCGGTGAACGCGGGGCATGGTGTCAGCCTTCCCCGAACCGTGTCAACGTCCTGACTTCATTCAGGAATTCAGGCGCGCAGCGCCGCCCCCAGCCGCTGGTTCACCTCCGTGATGATGCGCTGGTGGGCCGCCGTGACCTCCGCGTCGGTCAGCGTCCGCTCGGGCGAGCGGTACCTCAGGGCATACGCCAGGTTCTTCTTCCCCTCGGGGATGGGCTTGCCTGTGTAGACGTCGAACACCAGCGCGTCCTCCACCAGCGGCGCCCCGACCTCCAGGATGACCCGGCGCACCTCCTCGTTGCGCAGCTCCAGCGGCACCACCACCGCCAGGTCGCGCAGCACCGCCGGGTACTTCGGCAGCGCCGCCGCCTGCGGCACCAGCCGCGCCGCCGCGTACAGCGGATCCGTGTCCAGCTCGAACACGAATACGCCCTCCGGCAGGCCCAGCGCCTTCGCCACGCGCGGGTGCACCTCGCCCACCAGGCCCAGCACCGTCCCGTCGTTCAGCGCCACCTGCGCGCAGCTCCGAGGGTGGTACGCGGGCGCCTCCGCCGGGGTGAAGGCCGCGCCCTCCACGTGCAGTGCGTGCAGCAGCGCCTCCACCGCGCCCTTCGCGTCGTAGAAGTCCACGCGCGAGTCCTTCTGCGTCCAGCTCCGGCCGCCGCCCCGCAGGCCCCACACCAGGCCCGCCACGCGCGGCACCTCGCGAGCCGCCGGGCGCATGCCCTGCCCGCCCTGCGTGTCCCGGAAGTACGCCCGGCCCGTCTCGTACAGGCCCACCGACTCCACCTGGTGGCGCACGCTGCGCGACAGGTTCTCCAGCAGGCCCGGCAGCAGGCTCGTGCGCATCACCGACTGCTCGACGCTCAGCGGGTTCATCAGCGCGATGGGCGCTTCCTTCCCACCCAGCACCTCCAGCGACTTCGGCGCCACGAACGAGTAGTTCACCACCTCGGACAGCCCCACGCCGCCCAGCCCGTGGCGCAGCCGGCGCTCGGCCTCCATGGACAGCGGCTCAGGGGCCAGCGTCTCCAGCCCTCGCGGCAGCCGCGCCGGGATGTTGTCGTAGCCGTACACGCGGGCGACCTCCTCCATCAGGTCCTCCTCGCGCTCCACGTCCACGCGCGCCCGCGGCACCTCGTACGTCGTCTGGCCCTGCGACTCCTCCACGGACTTGAAGCCCAGCGCCGTCAGGATGCGCCGGACCTCCGCCTCCGGCACCGCCACGCCCAGCACCTTCTCCACCCGCGCGTAGCGCAGCGTCGCCCGGCGCGGCGCCAGGGGCTCGGGCTGCACGTCCACCCGGCCCGGCGCCACCGTGCCGCCCGACAGCTCCGCGATGAGCTGCGCGGCCCGGTCCAGCGCCGGCAGCACCGCGTCCAGGTCCGCCCCGCGCTCGAAGCGGTGCGACGCCTCCGTGTGCAGCGCGTAGCGCTTCGCGGACCGGCGCACGCCGGAGCCGTGGAAGTGCGCGGACTCGATGACGATGCGCTTCGTGCCCTGCGTCACCTCGCTGTCTCCGCCGCCCATCACGCCCGCCAGCGCCTGAGCGCGGTCGCGGTCCGCGATGACCAGGTCGTCCGCGTCCAGCGTGCGCTCCTTGTCATCCAGCGTGCGCAGCTTCTCGCCCGCCTTCGCGGTGCGGACGACGATCTCCTGGCCCGCCACCTTCTCCAGGTCGAACGCGTGCAGCGGCTGGCCGTACTCCAGGAGCACGTAGTTGGTGACGTCCACCACGTTGTTGATGGCGCGCACGCCGCACGCCTTCAGCCGGTCCTGCATCCACTGCGGCGACGGCTGGACGGTGATGCCCTCCACCACCCGCGCCGCGTAGCGCGAGCAGCGCTCCTTCGCGTCGATGCGCACCTTCACCAGCTCCGCCACGGCCTTGCCGGACTCAACCGGCTTCGGCTGCGGCGGCTTCAGCTGCGCGCCCGTCACCACGCCCACCTCGCGCGCGATGCCCAGGTGGCTCAACGCATCCGGCCGGTTCGGGGTGACGTTCACCTCCAGCACGGAGTCATCCAGCCCCAGGGCCTCCGCGATGGGGAGGCCCAGCTTCGTGTCCGCGGGCAAAATCAGCAGGCCGGACGAGTCCTCCGTGATGCCCAGCTCCTTCGCGGAGCAGAGCATGCCGAAGCTGTCCACGCCCCGGAGCGCGGCCTGCTTGATCTCCATGCCGTTGGGCAGCTTCGCGCCCACCGTGGCCAGCGGCACCTTGTCGCCGACCTTGAAGTTCTTCGCGCCGCACACCACCTGGAACAGCGCGGAGCCGCCGATGTCCACCTGCGTGACGGACAGCTTGTCCGCGTTGGGGTGCTGCACCGACTCGCGGATCTGCGCCACCACCACGCCGCGCAGGCCCTCGCCGGGGCGCTCCACGCCCTCAATCTCCAGGCCCGCCGCGGTCAGCTTGCGCGCCAGCTCGTCCACGGACGGCGGCAGCGCGACGTAATCCCCCAGCCACTTCACTGAAATCTTCACAGGGTTGTCCTCTTGAGTGGTGGGCCGGAATCAGAACTGCGCGAGGAAGCGCGCGTCGTTTTCGAACATCATCCGCAGGTCGTCGATGCCGTAGCGCAGCATGGCCAGGCGCTCCACGCCCATGCCGAACGCGTAGCCCGTCACCTCCTTCGGGTCGTAGCCCGCGGCGGTGAAGACGTTCGGGTGCACCATGCCGCTGCCCAGCACCTCCAGCCAGCCGGTCTGCTTGCACACGCGGCAGCCCTTGCCGCCGCACGACGCGCAGGTGACGTCCACCTCCGCGGAGGGCTCCGTGAAGGGGAAGAACGACGGGCGGAAGCGCGTGCGCGTCTCCGAGCCGAAGAACGCCTTCACGAACGCGTCCAGCGTGCCCTTCAGCTCCGCGAAGCTCACGTCCTTGTCCACGAGCAGGCCTTCCACCTGGTGGAACATGGGCGTGTGCGTGATGTCCGAGTCCCGCCGGTACACCCGGCCCGGCATCACCGCGCGGATGGGCGGCTTGCGCGACAGCATGTGCCGCACCTGCACCGGCGACGTGTGCGTGCGCAGCAGCGACGGGCTGTCCGCCTTCTTCGCGTGGCCCAGGCTGGGCTCGTCCACGTAGAACGTGTCCTGCATGTCCCGCGCGGGGTGATCCTTGGGCAGGTTCAGCGCCTCGAAGTTGAAGTAGTCGAGCTCGATCTCCGGGCCAACCGCCACCTCGAACCCGAGCCGCGCGAACGTCCGGACGATGTCCTCCAGCGTGCGCGACACCGGATGCCGCCCACCGGGCAGCACCGCGCGCCCGGGCAGCGTCACGTCCAGCTTGGGGCCCTTCAGCTGGGCCTCCAGCGCGGCCTCTTCCGCCCGCTTCGTGGCGTCCGCCAGCAGCTGCTCCAGCTCCGCCTTGACGGTGTTGGCGATCTCTCCCAACGCGCGCCGCTCGTCCGGGGGCAGCTTGCCCATGCCGCCCAGCACCGCGGACAGCTCGCCCTTCTTGCCCAGGTAGCGGATGCGCAACGCCTCCACCTGCGAGGGCTCCGACACGCCGGAGATCTCCTGGCGCGCCGCGTCCGCCAACGCCTGCAACCGGTCTCGCATGGTCCTCTTCCCGCCTTCCGTTCACGCCCCGGTCGCCTCTGGCGCCGGGCAAAAAAAAGGGGCCGCCCCCTGGTGGAGGCAGCCCGTTTCAGCTTCGGGAGCCGGCGTCACCGCCGGCCGTGTCTCAGGCTGCCTTCGCGATGTTGGCGATGGCGGCAAAGCCCGCGGGGTCCGCGATGGCCAGATCCGACAGGACCTTGCGGTCCAGGGAGATCTTCGCCTTCGCCAGGCCGGCGATCAGCTTCGAGTAGGACAGGCCCACGGTGCGGGCGGCCGCGTTGATGCGGACGATCCACAGCGAGCGGAAGTTGCGCTTGCGCACCGCGCGGTCGCGGGTGGCGTAGTCCAGGGCGCGCTCGACGGCCTGGTTCGCACGGCGGTAGCAGTTCTTGCGACGGCCGCGGAAGCCCTTCGCAAGCTTGAGAATGCGATTACGACGACGACGAGCCTTGAATCCCTTTTTGACGCGCATGACACACTCCTGACTTCTGGAAGGGAGCCCGGGGCGCTGGCTTCACGCCGCTCCGCCAGGACTCACGATTGGTTCAAACCCGAGGAACGACTCAGGCGCCGTAGGGGAACAGCTCCTTGATGACCTTCTTCGCGTCCATGTCGCGCAGGTGGCCCGTGCCACGGTTGCCGCGCTTCTGCTTGGGCGTCTTGGAGAAGGTGAACAGGTGCTTGCTGAACGCCTTGCCGAACTTCACCTGGCCGCTCTTCTTCACGTGGAAGCGCTTCTTCGCGGCGCTGCGGGTCTTCAACTTGGGCATGATCCCAAACCTTCCTTCTGCCTGTCGGCCGGCAGTCTTCGTGACTGACGGCGGACCGGGACACACGGTTCCCGGACGCTTTGGGGGGAAGCCTCTATCACTCTTTTGAGGCGATGGGGGTAGCGTTTCCTACAGCCATCGCAGAAACAACCGCCACGGCAACCGCCGGTCTGCCTTCCTGCTTCTTCCCGGCCGCCTCCACCGCCTGCCGGGCGAGCTCCCGGGCGCGCTGGGCCACCTTCGGGTTGGGGGCCAGGATCATGAACATCTGGCGCCCTTCCATCCGGGGGTTCTGCTCCACCACCGCGATTTCCTTCAGGTCCTTGGTCACGTCGTCCAGGATCGCGCTCCCCAGCTCCTTGTGGGTGATTTCACGACCCCGGAACTGGATGGTGATCTTCGCCTTGTTCCCCTCCTCCAGGAACCGGCGGACGTTGCGGACCTTGAACTCGTAGTCGTGCTCCTCCGTCTTGGGGCGGAGCTTCACCTCCTTGAGGTGGACCACGACCTGCTTCTTCTTCGCGTCCGAGGCCTTCTTCTTCTCCTCGTACTTGAACTTGCCGTAGTCCATGATCTTGCAGACCGGCGGCTTGGCCATGGGGGAGATCTCGACGAGGTCGAGACCGTCCGCCTGGGCGCGCGCCAGGGCTGCTTCCAGGGACATGACTCCGAGCTGCTCGGCGTTGGGCCCGACGACGCGGACCTCCCGGGCTCGGATACGGCGATTGGTTCTCTGATCGCGAACGATGGGAGGACCCTCCGACGGCTCGGGGGATGAGGGCGTGCCTCAATCCCCGGAAGTCGCGCAAGTAGTCCAGCCCGGACGGGGAGTCAAGTCCCCTACACAACTCAGGGCAGCGTGGCTTCCTTGGCCAGCAGGGCCTCGAAGTCCGCGTACTTCATCGTCTTCAGGTCCTCGCCGCCGTACCGGCGGGGGGCCACGGCGCCGGCCTCGACCTCGTTGTCGCCCACCACCAGGGTGAAGGGGACCTTCTGCATCTGGGCTTCGCGGATCTTCGCGTTGAGCGTCATGCCGCGCTCGTCCAGCTCCACGCGGAAGCCCTTGGCGCGCAGGTCGTCGCGCACCTTGCGGGCGTAGTCCAGCTGACGGTCCGCCACGGTGACGATGGTGGCCTGCACCGGGGCCAGCCACGCCGGAAAGGCGCCGGCGAAGTGCTCGATGAGGATGGCGGTGAAGCGCTCGAAGGAGCCGAAGATGGCGCGGTGGAGGACCACCGGGCGGTGCTCGGCGTTGTCCTCGCCCACGTAGGTGAGGTCGAAGCGCTCCGGGGCCAGGTAGTCCAGCTGCATGGTGCCCAGCTGCCACTTGCGGCCGATGCTGTCGGAGACGGCGAAGTCGATTTTCGGGCCGTAGAAGGCGCCGTCACCGGGGGCCAGCTCGTACGCCAGGCCCAGCGACTCCAGCGCCGCCTTGAGGCCGCCTTCCGCGCGGTCCCAGAGCGAGTCGTCGCCCAGGCGCTGCTCGGGGCGCGTGGACAGCTTCACCGCGTAGGTGAGGCCCACCGCCTTGTAGACGCGGTCCAGCAGCTGCACGAAGCGCCGCACCTCGTCGGTGATCTGGCTCTCCATGCAGTAGATGTGCGCGTCGTCCTGCGCGAACTGGCGCACGCGGGTGAGGCCGCCCAGGGAGCCCGCCGCCTCGTTGCGGTGGAGCACGTCCTGGGTGTGCAGGCGCAGGGGCAGGTCGCGGTAGCTGTGCTTCTTGAAGCCGTAGAACAGGTGGTGCGACGGGCAGTTCATCGGCTTGAGGGAGAAGTCGTGCTCGCCGGACTCGCTGTCGAGCACCAGGAACATGTTCTCCTTGTACTTGCCCCAGTGGCCGCTCGTCTCCCAGAGGCCCTTGTTGAACATCAGGGGCGTCTTGATCTCCACGTAGCCGTCACCGGCCGTGAGCGAGCGCATCCAGTCCGACAGCGTCTGGTAGAGCGCCGTGCCCTTGGGCGTCCAGAAGGCCGCGCCCGGCGAGTACGGGTGGAAGTGGAAGAGGTCCAGCTCCTTGCCCAGCTTGCGGTGGTCGCGCTTGCGCGCCTCTTCGATGCGCGTGAGGTAGGCGTCCAGGGCCTTCTTGTCGAAGAAGGCCGTGCCGTAGACGCGCTGGAGCATGGGGTTGCGGTGGTCACCGCGCCAGTACGCGCCGCTGGAGGAGAGGATCTTGATGACGCCGATCTTCCCCGTGCTGGGCGCGTGGGGCCCCAGGCAGAAGTCCACCCAGTCGCCGTGGGTGTAGAGCGTGAGCGTCTTGGCGCCCTTGGCGGCGATGTCCTTGACGATCTCCACCTTGAACTTCTCGCCCTTCTCCTCGAAGAGCTTGATGGCGTCCTCCATGGAGATCTCGGTGCGGACGAACGGCATGTCCTGCTTGAGCTCCGCGTTGGCGGCCGCTTCAATCTTCTCCAGCTCCTCCGGCGTGAAGGGCTTCTCGCGGAAGAAGTCGTAGTAGAAGCCCTCCTCCGTCGCGGGACCGATGGTCACCTGCGTGCCGGGGAACAGCTTCTGCACGGCGCTGGCCACCACGTGCGCGGCGTCGTGACGGATGAGGTCCAGGCCTTCCGGGCTCTTGGACGTGAAGATCTGCAGCTTCGCGTCCTCGTCGAGCGTCCGGGCCAGGTCCATGTCCTGGCCGTTGACCCGGGCGAACAGGGCCGCCTTCGCGAGCCCCACGCCGATGCTGCCCTTCACGAAGTCCGCGATGGTCGTGCCCCGGGCGGTCTGCTTCTGGCTGCCGTCGGGGAGCGTCACCGTGATGGATTCGGACATGGCGGATAAACCCCTGCGCTGGAAAAAACCGCGGGCGGCAGGCTTTTGAGAAAGCCTGCCGCCCGCGAGATGGATCACTTACTGATGATGGGTCGTAGTGGGATCGAACCACTGACCCCTACCGTGTCAAGGTAGTGCTCTACCGCTGAGCTAACGACCCGTCGTGCGGATGGGCGCGGGGAATAACAGCGGGCTCCCGCACCTGTCAAGGAACATGAGCACGGGGCCCTGATCTTCCCGCGCTCACGTCTCCAACAACGCTCGGACGCGTTTCATCACCGCGTCGAACATGGCGGGGGTGAGCCTCCCCGTCTGCGTGTTCTGCTGGCTGACGTGGTAGCTGCCCACGAGCCACCGGCCGTCCGGCAGCCGGAACTCGGCGCCGTGGCCGAAGGCGGGACGGGGCGTGGGGAGCGGACCGCCCGTGCGGGCGGCCGAGGCCAGCGCGGCGTTCCACCCGATGGCCCCCAGGGCGAGCAGCACCCGGCCGGGCAACAGCGCCATCTCCCGGTCCAGGAACGGCGCACAGCGGGCCAGCTCCTCCGGCAGCGGCTTGTTGTCCGGCGGGGCGCACCGGCCGGCGGCGACGATGAAGGCGTCCGTCAGCTTCAGGCCGTCGTCCCGGTGCTCGCTGTGGCCCTGGTTCGCGAAGCCCGCGCGCTGAAGGCCCGCGTAGAGGAAGTCCCCGGAGCGGTCCCCGGTGAACATCCGCCCCGTGCGGTTGGCGCCGTGCGCGGCGGGCGCCAGCCCCACGATGATCAGCCGGGCCTTCGGGTCGCCGAACCCGGGGACGGGCTTCCCCCAGTAGTCCCAGTCGCGGTAGGCGCGCCGCTTCACGCGGGCCACCTCCTCGCGCCACGCCACCAGCCGGGGGCAGGCCCGGCACGCGATGATCTCCTGGTGCAGCTTCTCCAGCTTCGTCACGGCCCCTGTACGCTCCCCTTGTAGAGCTGCGTGCGGCGGTAGCGCTGGAGGACGACGCTCAGGACGACCTTGAGGATGGCGCTCGCCGGGACGGCCAGGAGGATGCCCACGAAGCCGAACAGCTCACCGAAGGCGAGCACGGCGATGATGACGGCCACGGGGGCCAGGCCCACCTTCTCCCCCACGACGCGCGGGGTGATGACGAAGCCCTCGGCCAGCTGCCCGATGATGAAGGTCGCCGCCACCACCGCCAGCTGCCACGGCCCCTGCCAGGACAGCAGGACGCCCAGCAAGGCCAGCACCACGCCGATGCCCGTGCCCAGGTAGGGCACCATGTTGCCGAAGCCGGCGATGAGGCCAATGGCGATGGCCAGGTCGATGCGCGCCATGGACAGGCCCACCGCGTAGAGCACCGACAGGATGGCGCCCACGGTGAGCTGGCCCTGCACGAAGGCGGACAGCACCTCGTCCACCTCGCGGAAGCGCTGGGTCACCAGCGCCACGGAGCGGCGCGGCAGCAGGTCCTGGATGCGCCCCATGAGGCTCGGGTAGTCCTGGAGGAAGAAGAACGCCAGCACCGGCACCACCGACAGGCCCAGCAGCGTGGCCGCGAAGCGCGCGGTGTTGCCGGCGAAGCTCGCCACCAGTCGCGCCGCCGTGGGGCCCGCGCTCTGGAGCAGCTCGGAGGCCTTCTCACCCAGCTCCGCGGTGCGCTGGCTCACCAGGTCCGGCAGCGACACGCCCAGGAGCGACTCCACCTGCGGCACCACCTGGGTGCTGGCGCGCTGGAAGAAGCCGGGCAGCTTCGCCGCCTCGTCGCGGAACACCGGCACCAGGTACAGGCCCGCGCCCACCATCAGGAGCGTGCCCGCGAAGAAGAGGATGGACGTGCCCCAGGTGCGGTCCAGGCCGCGCTTCTCCAGGAGCGTCACCAGCGGGTTGAACGCGTACGCGCCCGTCAGCGCCAGCAGCACCGGCACCGCCACCCCGCCGAACACGGACAGGAGCGCGAACACCAGCGCCAGCGAGCCCACCATCACGCCGGACCAGACGAAGTCGACCTTGCGGGCCTCCGCCTCGTCCAGCGCCGAGGGGTCGCCGGGCGGGGGCACGGGCTCCGGGTGCACGACATGCAGGACCGGGGACACCTCCGGGGTCGCGATGGGCTTGGGAACCTTCACCGCGCGCTCACTGCCTCTCTTGCGACGTCCGATGACCGCCTCCTGTCCCCGCCCATCCTACGGCGTCTTCGGCCCCTGATTGCGGTCCTTGCGTCCGCCCGCCACCTCGCGGTGCAGGGGGCCAGCCTGGAAGGGCCCCTCTCAGGGAGGGACGCCGCCGCCTTCAGGTGCCAGGGGCCGGAGCTTCACCTTCAGCGTCACCCGCGCCCCGCTGGGCTGGTAGTAGGTCGTGTAGGGGTAGAACCCGCGCTTCTTCACCTCCACGTGGTGGAAGCCCGAGTCCCCCAACCGCAGGCTCCGCGACACCCCGGCGAAGTCGCTGCATGTCCCCTGCTCCACGCCGTCCAGCAGGATCTGCGCGTCCGAGGGCTCGCACCGGAGCACCAGGTCGCCGCGCTTGGCCGCGTTGGACGCCATCAGCTGCTCCGCGCGGGCCACCGTCGCGGGCTGCTCCTGCTTCGCCGCGCAGCTGGCCACCAGCATCGCCGCCATCGCGAGCACGGCCGTCGTCCGGAAGGAGCTCACGGACATCACTGCGTAACGATGACGACCCGGCCCTCGGCCAGGAAGCGGGTGTTGGCCTCGGTGAGCGCGCGGATGCCTTCGGCGCTCAGGACCAGGTCGGAGCCCTGGAGCTGCGCGGCCTTCACCACCAGGGGCTTGTCGCCCACACGCGTGGCCTTCCGGGCCGCGTCCAGGCTGTTGAACCAGGCCGCGACGCCCGCGGTGCCGCGAGCCTCTTCCGTGAGCACCGTCGCGCCGTAGAGCGCCTTGCCCGTCGCGTCCACCAGCCGGGGCGCGAGCACCGGCTTCGCGCCCAGCCCTCGCGCGTCCACCACGAGCCCCGTGTACTTCGCCGCGCCGTCGGCATTGAGCACGATGGCCGGCTCCTGCGCGGGCGTCAGCGCCGCGCTGAGCGCCGCGAGCGGCACCTCCACGTCCATCTCCACGCCGCTGTCGGAGAAGTAGCGCTTGGCCACGACCTTGTAGCCGCGGATGGCGCCCTCGACGCGGCCCCTCACGTCGTCGCGCGCCAGCTCGTCACCCACCGTGCGGCCCGCGCTCACCTGGATGCTCCGGGCCTGCTCCAGCAGGTTGCGGAAGGCGTCCTGCTTCGCGGCGCGCTCGGCGCCCAGGCGTGCCTGCCCGGGGTTGGCGGCCTTGAGGTCCGGGGCTCCGGCGCCCGTGGCGCGCAGGACCTGCCCCTCCCAGTTGATGCCTGGATTGCCCGCGCCGCGCGCGGGTCCCGCGTCGGGTGCGGCGACCTTCGCGTCCTTGCCCTGGCCCAGCGCCGTCAGCGGCACGACCAGCAACAATCCCCACAGCGAACGCCTCACGGAGCACTCCTCCCGTTGTCGCCGCCGCGAAAAATCGGCGAGCGCACAGGGAACCTCTCCGGTCATTCAAGGGGGGCACTTCGCGCGAAGTCAAGGCGACCCGGAGACCGTCGGATCCGCCTGATGCGCCTCGGCGCGGGGTACCGCGAACCGCCGGTGGCACCGCGCAATCGCGGTGACGCACGCGGAGGGTAATGCCTCGTGTCAGTTGCCTTCGGCGTGACGGTCGACGTAGGCGTCGATCATCTTGCGGTGCCGCTCGGTGAGCAGCGTGAAGCGCACGCCGGACTGCTCCTTGCGGCCCAGGTCCTTCCACTCGCGTACGACTTCACCCTCGGCGTAGATGATCTCCTCGGAGCCGGGGAGCTGGAACTGGAGGCCCACGCGGCGCGCGTCGTGCTGGGGCTCGATGAGGCGGGAGAGGCTGACGCCCTCCTGGCTGATGTCCGCGGCCCGGGTCATGTACGGCACGCCGCCCATGTACTTGTTGAGGTAGATGTCCAGGGGCGCCCGATTGGCCTTCCGCTTCTCGCTCATTGGCTCATGACCTCCAGCTGGTGCAACAGGCTGCTGCGGGGGTGCAGCGACCTGAAGGCACAGTACGTTCAGACGTCATGCGCGCAAGAAAACGGCGGCCTTCCCGAGCACCAGGCAGGCCTGCGTGCGCAGGGGTTTTCCGCTCGCTGGATTCTTCGCGTTGGCCTGTGCGCACGGATGACTGACCGGCGGCGCGTGAGCGGCGCTATGGTCCTGCCCATTCTCGTGAAAGGCGGAAGCATGCGTATGCAGTGGAAGGCGGCCCTGGTCCTGATGCTCGGTGCTCCGGGCCTCGCCCTGGCCCAGGCCCCGACGAAGAGCTCCAAGCCGGCCGCCGCGCCCGAGGCCGCCGCGAAGGCCGCCCCCGCGCAGCCGCCCGTGGAGCTCCAGACGGAGGATCAGAAGACCATCTATTCGCTCGGCCTCTCGCTGGGCCAGAGCGTGACGGCGCTCGCCCTCACCCCCGAGGAACTGGCGCTGCTCCAGCGCGGCATCCAGGACGCGGTCGCCGGCACTCCGCCCGCGGTGGATCCGAAGGAATACGCGTCGAAGATCCAGACGCTCGCCAAGGCACGCATGGCCCAGGTCAACGTCGCCACGTTGGATCGCGCGTCCAAGGAGCCCGGCGCCAATCGGCTGCCCTCCGGCGTCATCTACCGCGAGCTCAAGGCCGGCACCGGCAAGTCGCCCCGCGCCATCGACACCGTGAAGGTGCACTACCAGGGCACGCTGGTGGACGGCTCGGAGTTCGACAGCTCCTACAAGCGCGGCATGGCGGTGGAGTTCCCGCTCAACGGCGTCATCCCCTGCTGGACCCAGGGCGTGCAGAAGATGAAGGTCGGCGGCAAGGCGAAGCTCACCTGCCCCGCGAGCACCGCGTACGGAGAGCGCCCGCCCACGGGCTCGCGCATCCCGCCCAACGCCGTGCTCACCTTCGAGGTGGAGCTGGTGGAGATCCCCGGCAACACCGCCGCCACGCCGTAGCGTCCTTGCGACGGGGACCCGCACGCGGCGGGTCCCCGCGAAGGCGCAGCGGCTACGTGGGCAGCTTCACGGGCCGGCCGCCAAAGGGCGGGTTGGCCATGATGGCCTGGGCCATCCGGTCCGCGAAGGCGCGTCCCTCCTTCTGGAAGGACGCAGTCTCCTCCGCGTTCAGGCGCACGCGCACCTCGAACTGCATGATGCCGCCCACCACGACCTCGATGGACAGCGCCCCGTCCCGCCCGCGCAGCACGCGGTACAGGAGCGGGCTCTGGAGGAGCACCTCCTCGTCGCTCACGGAATCTCCGCCACCTGCGTGTCCGCCACCGGCGCGTTGATGACCATCACCTCCGGCGCGCCGCCGGACGTGTAGCCGCCGAACTTGAAGCAGTCGGTGTCCTCCGGCGTCTGGCACTTCCACACGCCCGGATCCGCGTCCACCGGCAGGCGCGTGCAGACCTTCTGCGCGCCCAGGTCCAGCGTCATCATCCGCAGGGGGCCTTCGAAGTTCTTCGCCGGCAGGCCCAGCGCCTGGCCCAGCACCGCCGGGTCGTGCGTGCCGTCCGCCGTCTTCGACTTCTCCACAGCGCCGTGGATGGACGCCGACGGCGCCGCGAACAGGTAGCAGGCCGTGTCGTTGCAGCGGCCGAAGTTCTTCGCGCCCGTCTGCACCACGAACTTCTGGTACGCGCTGTCCGTCATCAGCCAGGACACCCTGCGGTCCGGGAAGTTCTTGTCCAGGTGCTGATCAATCCCGTAGGGGCTGGCCAGCGCGTCCGCCTCCTTGGAGATGGCCTTCTGCGTGTCGTCGCAATAGTCCACCAGCGACGCGGTACCGGGCGTCGGCTCCGTCGTGTCCGGGGTCTTCGTGCCGCCCTTCGTCGTGGCACAGCCGACCATCGCCGACAGGGAGCCCAGCACCAGCGCACGAGAGATGAAATTCAAGGTCAATCCTCCAGAAGAGTGAAATGGGGAATGCCCGAACTATCACAGGGCGGCTTCGGTGGCGCGCAACAATGCGTCCGCGCTGACGGGCGCGCCGGTGGCGTGGCGCATCCATTCGTCCGGGGTGACGGAGCCGAAGGTGGCCATGCGCTCGAACTCCGCGCCCAGCGGGCCGTGCTGCTTCAGGTGCTCTTCAATCTGGAAGGCGATGAGGTGCCCGAGCGGGTAGTCCGGCAGGTACAGCGGGTAGCTGATCATGTGGCTGTAGATGCCCAAAAGCGGGCTGTCCTTCCGCCCCAGCACCGGCGCGTAGTAGCGGTTCCACACGTCGCGCGACAGGCCGGCCACCGCGTCGCGCAGCTGGGCGGGCGTGGCGTCCGGGTGTTCGTACATCCAGTGCCACGTGGCCATGTCCACCAGCGCCACGCCGGCGATCTCCCACGTCTGCCAGAAGTCGTTGAGCACCCGCTCGCGCTCGCTGGCCGCGTCCGGCTGGCCCAGGCCCAGGAGCTCCAGGTCACGCGCCTGGAAGACGAAGGCGAGCGCCTCCGTGAAGGCGTTGTTGGGGACGCCGGACAACAGCGTGTGGTCCACCTGGTACAGGCTGAAGACCTGCTCCACGTTGTGCCCCAGCTCGTGCACCGCGATGTTGTAGCCCTTGTAGTCCATGCCCCCCTTCTCCACGCGCGTGCGCAGGCGGGGGAAGTCGCCCCGGCGCAGCGCCTGCTGGGCATGGCCCGCGCCTCGGGAGGCGTCCACGCGGATGTACGACGCGAGCACGTCCGCCTTCTCCCGGGTGAAGCCCAGACCCTGGAGGATGCGCGGGATGTCGCGCGCGAACGCGTCCGCCGTGGGGTAGCGCTTGCGCGTCAGCGCGTCCAGCTGCGCCTCCGGCACCTTCGAGCCCGGACGGAAGCCGGGGTACCACAGGTCCTGCGGCTCCAGCGGGCGGCCCAGGCGGGACTCGATGAGCTTCGCCACGCGAGGCACCAGCGGTGACTCCAGGATCTGGGTGAGCAGCGCGCGCACGCGCTCCTCCGGCAGGCCCCGGTCCAGCTCGAAGGCGCGGGCGATGCGCGTGGGAGCCACCGGCGAGTACGGATCCACCTTCCGCGATGCATTGAACGTGGCGAGCAGCCGCGCGTAGCGCGTGTCCGGCTCCGGCGCGGCGTCCGCCTTCACGGCGCGCTGGGGCGCGTTGGCCTCCACCGACTCCGGCGGCGCCACCGTGACCTTGTTGGTGAACGGGTCCCAATCCACGCGCGGGTTGTCGATGACGGCGGCGGGGATGGTCTGCGTGACGATGCGCTCCATCACCTGGACGATGGTCCGCTGCTTCGCCAGGCCCTGCGGGTCCGTGTAGTCCGCCTTCAGCTCGTCGCGCAGGTTCCAGTGGCTGATGAGGCGCAGCCCCTGGGGGAAGAGGCGCTGGCCCTTCGCGTCCACCAGGTGGTGCATCCAGACGTTGTACTCGGCGATGTAGAGGTTCGCGTCCGCGATGGCCTGCGACACCTTCTGCTCCACCGCTGCGGGCACGCGCCGGTTGAAGCGCGACGCGAGCTTCGCCTCCGCCCACTGGCGCCGCGTCCACGACGGGCCCTCCTTCACGCGCTCGGCCAGCGTGGTGAGCGGGAAGTTGAGCAGCACGACGAAGCCCGGCTTCGCGTTGAACAGGTCCGACGTGACGTTGGCGGAAGGGTCATACGCCGCGAGCAGCGGCTCCACCGGCAACAGCGGCCCCAGGTCCAGGTCCGTGAACCACTGGAGCTCGCGGCCCAGCTCGTTCATGTGGCCGTCGAACTGTTCGAACAGCCCCTCGAAGCGCGTGAAGGTCGCGTCCAGCTGGGGGCCCGTGGGCAGGAACTGCTCGCGCGCGAAGGCCGCCAGGTCCCCGTCCTCCGGGCGCCACAGCGCGGCCACCTGCTCCACGCCCCGCTCGATGCGGGCGCGCTGCGCCTCGCCGTGCTGCGTCACCAGTTCCTGCTTGAGCGCGGTCAGCGAAGCCTTCGACACGGGCGCGGACGCGGTGGCGTTGGCCTGCGGCGTGGGGGGGGTGGAGGGCGACGTCGTGGCGCACCCGAGGGCGGCCACCAGGGGGAGGAAGCGCAGACGGAAGGCGGACATGCGGGCTCCGGAAAATACAGAAGGCCCGACCCGGTGAGAGTCGGACCTTCTTGGGTGAATCAGGAAACGGTCAGGCTCAGGCGGCGCGAACGTTCTGCGCCTGCAGGCCCTTGGGGCCCTTGGTGACTTCGAACTCCACCTTCTGGCCCTCGGCCAGGGTGCGGAAGCCGTCCATGTTGATGGCGGTGTGGTGGCAGAACACGTCCTCGCCGCCGCCGTCCTGCGTGATGAAGCCGAAGCCCTTCGCGTCGTTGAACCACTTCACGGTACCAGTCGCCATTTGCTGTTCTTCTTTCATCGCGGACAGGAAGAGTCGCCGTCCGGTCCTACAGAGTTCAACCCTACAAGACGGGCGCCAGCCTAAGCGCCCGTCCCGGGCGAAGTCCACTCCCAGGAAACATCACCGATGAAACGTCACCAGCCGCACTTCTGGCCCTTGTTCTGCTCCTGGAGCCACCGGCGCAGCGGGGCGAAGTATTCCAGCATGGGCGTGGCATCCATCTGGCGGGTGCCCGTCATGGCCGCCATCGCGTCCGGCCACGGCTTGCTCGCGCCCAGCTCCAGCATGGCCTGCAGGCGCGCGCCCGCGGCCTTGTTGCCGTAGATGGAGCACTCGTTGAGGGGGCCCTTGATGCCGGCCGCCTCGCACAGCGCCTTGTGGAACTGGAACTGGAGGATCCGCGCGAGGAAGTAGCGCGTGTACGGCACGTTGGCGGGCACGTGGTACTTGGCGCCCGCGTCGAAGTCCTGCTCCGTGCGGGTCCCCGGCGCGGCGATGCCCTGGTACTTCGTGCGCATCGCCCACCAGCTCTTGTTGTAGTCCGCCGGCTTCACCTTCCCGCTGAACACGTCCCAGCGCCACTGGTCCACCAGCAGGCCGAAGGGCAGGAAGGCCACCTTCTCCAGCGCGTCCTTCAGCTGGAGGTTGATGACGTTCTTGTCGTTCTTCTCCACCGCGTTGAGCAGGCCCGCCTGCTGGAGGTAGGCCGGGGTGATGGAGAGCGTGAGCGCGTCGCCAATGGCCTCGTGGAAGCCGTCGTTGGCGCCGGCCTGAAAGAGGACGGGGAGCTTGTAGTAGTACGTGTAGTAGTAGTTGTGGCCCAACTCGTGGTGGATGGTGACCAGGTCCTCCTCGGTGGGCTTGATGCACATCTTGATGCGCAGGTCGTTGTCGTACGTCACGTCCCAGGCGGACGCGTGGCAGACGACGTCGCGGTCCTTCGGCTTGGTGAACTGCGAGCGCTCCCAGAAGGTCTGCGGCAGCGGCTTGAGGCCCAGCGAGGTGAAGAACTTCTCACCCAGCTTCACCATCTTCTGCGAGTCGTAGCCCTGCTTCACCAGGGCGCTGTCCACATCCAGGCTGGCCTGGCCGGGGAACGGCTCCACCAGCGGGTAGATGTTGTTCCACTCCTGCGCCCACATGTTGCCCAACAGGTGCGCGGGGATGGGCTTGCCGGCGGGCACGGCGGCCTCGCCGTACTGCTTCGCGAGCCGGCCGCGCACGTAGCAGTGCAGCTCGTCGTACATGGGCTTGACCTGGCCCCAGAGCCGCTGTGCCTCCTTCTCGAACTCCGCCGGGGTCATGTCGTAGGACGACCGCCACAGCGTGCCCAGGTCGTTGAAGCCGATGTCCTTCGCGCCCGAGTTGGAGAGGTTCACCAGCTGCGTGTAGAGCGGGCGCATGGGGCGGCTGATGGCGTGCCAGCCGTTCCACGCGTCCAGGAGCTCATCCGCGTTGCGGCTCTCCGCCATGACGTCGGACAGCTCCTCCAGGTCGCGGCACTTCCCCTTGCCGTCCTTGCCGCAGTACTTGCCCTTGCCGTAGATGCCCTCCAGCTTCGCGGCGGTGGAGGCCAGCTCCGAGCGCTGGGCGGGATTCGCCGGTGCGGGCAGCGTCTGGGACACGCGCAGAAGGTGCAGCATGCGCGCGGTGTCCGCGTCCAGCTTCAGCCCGTCGAAGCGGCGCGCGTCCTTGATGGCGTTGTTGACGTAGGCCATCACCTCTTCGTTGACGGAGGCGGCGTTCCGCTCCGTGTCGTCGGTGATGTACGTGCTCTTGATCCACTCGGCGGTGGCCTGACGGGTCCAGAGCTGCTTCAGGTCCACGTTGAGCTTCTCGGCGAACTGCTTCGCCTCCGCGGGCGTGGCCTTCGCGGCCGGAGCAGGCGTCGTCTGCGCGCTGGCGGCGGGCGCCGCGAGCGACAGGGCGGCCAGGGCCGCGCGCATCAAGGACTGGGGAGTGCGGGTCATGGGCGCGGACACTATGGGAAGTGCCCTGCCCTCGCACCCGCGAAGTCACGGGGCCCGCGCGCCCTGTCCCCTGGGTGGACGCTGCGACATCGCCTCCCGACGCAGTGCGAAAACCGCGCGGTCCTTCTCCTTCGCTTCCAGCATGAAGTCCGCGGGCCCGTCGAGCGCGGCCACCATGGCGCGGAAGTCCGCCGGGACGATGAGGTCCGAGTGAGCACCGGGCCGCCCGCCCGCCTTCTGTGACGCCAGGTGGAATTTGGGCCGCAGGTCCAGTGCGCGCCAGGTGGCGGATGCTTCGCGCACCAGCTCCTCCACGGACATGGGTGGATCCGACGGCAGCACCGCGTTGTGCAGGTTGTCCCCCACCATGGGTACGCCGTGCTCGCGGGCCAGCGGCAGCACCTCGCGAGCGGTCCAGACCTTGTCATCGTGCTCGATGGTGAGCCGCTGACGCAGCTCCTCCGGCAGCGTGTCCAGCATGCGGTGCGCGGCGTCCAGCGCTTCCGGACGGCTGGGAGCGGCGCCGCCCACGTGGATGACGACGCGGCACTCGGGGCCCGCCTCCAGCAGGTCCAACACGCGCGCGCTGTAGCGCAGCTCCGCGATGGCGGCGTCACGCACGCGTTCATGGCGCGAGGACAGCGACGCACCGGCCGGAGACGGATGCAGGGAGAGCCGCTGCTGGGTCTGGCGTGCGATGCGGGCCAGCGTGGCGAAGGTCCCCGCGAAGGTCTTCCACCACGGCAGCGTGTTCACCGGGTGCGAACCGAATGGGATGAGCGACGAGCCGATGCGGAACAGGTGGATGCCGTGCTCCGCGTTGAAGCGCAGCAGCTGCTCCAGCTCCTCCAGGTTCTGCGCGGCGAGCGCCTCCAGCCGCTGCGGCGTCGCCGTGGCGAGACGGCAGGTGTGGCTGGCGCTCACGCCCAGCGTCAGGGATTGGGCCACGTAGCCCAGCCGATAGGTCGAAAGGCCTTCCATGCCTGCGAAGGTCGCCATGCCCGCGCCTCATGACTGGACGCGTGGGGCCGTCCGGAGGGCGACCAGCCACGACGGGCGCGCCCTGCCGTGCCGCTACAGGCAGTGACAGCTTTGCTTCATGCTTCTGGGACACACGAAAGATGCGCACTGGCCGGCGCCAGAGGCGGCGATGGACCAGGCGCGCGAGTTCCTGGAAGCGTGCAGGGACAAGCACGTGCTCGTCGTCCCCCACACGGACGTGGACGGGCTCAGCTCCGGAGTGCTGATGCTCCGGGCACTTCAGTCCCTGGGGGCCCGGCCGACGGCACGCCTGCCGGGCAAGGGAGAGGACGTCCATCACCCGGGCTTCCTGGAGCGGCTGGAGGCCTCCTCCACGGAGGCGCTGGTGGTGCTGGACATGGGCAGCCGCGCGGATCCGCTGCTGCCCGGGGTGCCCACCCTCGTGGTGGATCATCACGCGTCGGAGGTATTCCCGCCCGGCGCGCAGGTGCTCACCGCCTACGGCCATGAGCCCGTGGCGAACACGAGCCTGCTCACGTACGCGCTCACGTCATCGTTCATCGTGCCCGGTCCGCTGGAGTGGCTGGCGGTGCTGGGGACGGTGGCGGACCTGGGCGCGGACGCGCCGATGCCGTTCCTCAGGGACGCGCTGCGGCGGGCGAAGCGCTCGTCCATCACGGAGGCGGTGGCGCTGCTCAACGCGGCCCGCCGTTCCAGCCGGTTCGCGGCGCCGCTGGCGATGCAGGTGCTCATGCGCGCGGGCAGCGCGACGGACATCGCGGAGGGGCGCGTGCCCGGCGTGGACGCGCTGCGCGACTGCCGCCTGGAGGTGCAGCGCGAGGTGGCCCGGTGCGCGAAGGCGCCGCCGCGCTTCGCGGGCAACCTGGCGCTCCTGCTCTTCAGCTCCGAGGCGCAGGTGCACCCGCTGGTGGCCATGCGCTGGGTGCAGCGGTTGCCGGACCACATCGTCGTCGCCGCCAACACGGGCTACCTGCCCGGCCGCGTGAACTTCGTGCTGCGAAGCCGCGAGCCGGTGGACCTGCTCGCGCTGCTGCGGGGCCTGGACCTGCCGCCGATGGGAGGCTCGTTCGCGCACGGCCATTCGCGTGCCACGGGCGGCAGCCTGCCTCCCGCGGACTTCCTGCGCCTGATGGATGCCCTGGGCTTCCGGGGGCTGAGCGACCGGGACGTGGAGCGGCGCGGCGTCGCGCCGGGGTGAGGCGCCCAGGGCCGTTGCGATATGACGGGGTGGATGCCTCGCGCCCTCTCCGCCCTCCTCTTCTCGCTGTGCCTCGCCTGCGGTTCGACGAACGAGGATCCGCCCAACCCTGGTGGCGAAGCCTGCCAGCGGTACTCGTTCCCGCTGTCGGACATGTCACCGGCCAACCACGTGAGCTCGTGCGGCAGCACCGCGTGCGGCAACGGTGAGAACCCGCCCAACTCCGGCCTGCACTGCCCCACGTGGCTGTCGTGCCGCAGCTACACCGCGGAGCAGCCGCGCTGTTCGTGGATCCACAACCTGGAGCACGGCCATGCGGTGTTCCTCTACAACTGCCCGGAGGGCTGCCCCGACGAGGTCGCGAAGCTGGAGGCCGCGATGGTGAAGGCCGCGGTGGGCAGCAATGGCGTGCGCCGCGCGCTCGTCGCTCCGGACGCGCAGCTGCCCAAGCGCTTCGCCGCGCTGCTGTGGCGCCGCACGTACCTGATGGACTCCGTGGATCCAGACGCGCTCACGTGTCTGCTCGCGCTCCAGGACGTGGACGCCAATGAACCGGGGCTGGTCTGCCCTCCGTGAGCGTGCCCGCGGCGCATCAATGACGCCGCGGCCTGACGCCCGGTCACACGGCGGGCCGGGGGGCGACTGGTGGCATGGCGGGTGAGCGGCCGCTCAGGGGCGAGGCAGTGCAGGACCGGAAGGACTGGGGGCGCTTGGGCGTACTAGCGCCTCCATGACCAACACCATTCGACGCGCCTTCGCGGCGCTGCTGACGCTGACGTGCCTTGGGGCGCTCTCCGCCCAGGCCGCCACGGGTGTACAGGGCCCCGTGCCGCCGGCCTTCCAGAATCGCTTGATGGTGGGCCTCTTCGAAGAGGCCGGCCAGAACTGGATGCGGGACAGCAACGTGCCGTGGGACGCGCGCTACCGCTACTTCACCAAGGGCTGGGCGGACAACTGGGGCTACGGCGCCCGTGACGGCAGCTGGGCCGCCAGCTTCTTCACGGAGACGAAGGCGCAGGGCTACGTCCCCGTCGTCACCTACTACCAGCTCTTTGGTGAGCCGGGCGGCGGCGAGCAGCAGACGCTCGCGAAGCTGAAGAACGCCTCCACCATGCGCTCCTACTTCGAGGACGTGAAGCTGCTCCTCCAGCGCGCCAAGAGCTTTGGCAGCCCGGTCATCCTCCACGTGGAGCCGGACGCGGTGGGCTTCCTCCAGTTCCAGACGGCCTCCAACCCCAACGCTCCCGCGGCCATCGCCTCCTCGGGGATGCCGGAGCTCGCGGGCCTGCCCAACACCGTCGCCGGGTGGAGCCTGGCATTCCTCCAGCTGCGCAAGGCCGTGGGCGCGAACAACGTCGTGCTGGGCCTGCACATCTCCGCGTGGGCCAGCGGCAAGGACATCGCGTTCAACTCGCTGACGGATCCGCTCCAGCCGGAGGTGGACAAGGTCGTCAACTTCCTCAAGCCGCTGGGCCTGGGCACCAACGTCACCGGCGCCACCTATGACGTGATCGTGGGCGATCCGCTGGACCGCGACGCGGACTTCTACCGGCTCACGCAGGGCGCGGATCACACGTGGGACATGAGCGACTCCGCGTCCCTCACGTCGCGCTCGTACAACCGCTATGCGGAGTGGCTGCGGCTCTGGAACCAGACCTCCGGCAAGCGCTGGATGCTGTGGCAGATCCCGCTGGGCAACTCCAACCACCTCAACATCAACAACAGCGGCGGGCCGCGCCAGGGCTACAAGGACAACCGCACCGAGTACTTCTTCGGCGCGAGCGGTGACGCGCACCGGCGCAAGTTCGCCAACGTGGGCGTCGTCGCCCTGATGTACGGCGCGGGCGCGGGCGGCCAGAGTTCCTACCAGAACGACCAGGGCACCGACGGCCAGCCGTACCTGAAGCAGCGCGCGGGCGCGTTCCTCAACGCGGGCGGGCTGAGCCTGCCAGCGGCCGGCACCACGCTTCCGCCCCCGGGCGGCGGCGGATCCACCGACGGCGGCACCGTGGACGCCGGCACCCCGCCGGTCGACGCGGGCACCCCCGACGGCGGCACGCGCCCCGATGGTGGCACCGACGGCGGTGTGGACGGCGGCACGCGTCCGGACGCCGGCACCGGCTCCTCCGACGCGGGCACTCCGGCCGACCCGTCGAAGTACGGCTATGAATCCAGCGCGCAGGGCTGGAGCGCCGGCGGCGCCGCGCTGTCGGCCGTGAGCAGCACCACGGCCAAGGCCTACGCGGGCATTCGTTCGCTGGCCGTGCCCTTCAACGGCACGTCCGGCAACGGCACCGTGGCCGTGTCCAACGCGGCCGTGCCGTCCGGCAAGACGGTGACGTTCCAGCTGTGGCTGCCCACCGGCAGCAAGATCACCGGCGTCCAGCCCTACGCCCTGGAAGGCGCCTCCGCGAACTGGCGCTGGACGGGCAACTGGATCGCCGTCAGCAGCCTCAAGGCCGGCGCGTGGAACGCCATCACCGTGAAGCTGCCCTCCGGCTCCACCACTCCGCTGTACCAGCTGGGCGTGGAGTTCCAGACGACGGGCACGTGGAAGGGCACGGTCTACCTCGACGCCGTCAGCTGGTAGTCCAAGCAGTTTCCGGTCCCGCGGGCGCGTGCAACCGCCCGCGGGACCGACGTAGGGTAGCGCCCCCCGTGAGCACCCTGCCCTCCGCCGTCCCCGCCTCCCGCGAGCGCGTGCGCGCCATCGACTGGCTGCGCGGCCTCTCCGTCCTCTTCATGATCCAGACCCATGCGCTCGTGCTGCTCACCCCCGAGCTGCGCAAGAGCGTGTGGACCGGACGGCTGCTCAAGGTGGACGGGCTGGTGGCCCCCGCGTTCATCTTCTCCGCCGGGTTCGCGCTGGCGCTGCTGATGGTGCGCAGCGCCGCCGCGGGCAGGCTGAACGAGCGCGTGCGCCGCAACCTGCGCCGCATCACGGAGGTGTTCGCAGTCGCCGCGCTCGTCAACTGGGTGTGGTTCCCCATCCGCACCGAACCCGTGTGGCTCCTGCGCCTGGACATCCTCCACTGCGTGGGGCTGTGCCTGCTGCTCACCCTGCCCATGGCCGCGCTGCTGGCCTCACGTCCGCGAGCGCTCGCGGGCACCGCCTTCGTCCTGGCGATGGTCGCGTTCGCGCTGGCGCCCTTCAGCGACTCCGCGGGCGAGCCCTGGGCGTCGTTCCTGCGCAAGTCCAACTGGGCCCCCTTCCCGCTGGTGCCGTGGGTGGGCTTCGCGTGGCTGGGCGCCTTCGCGGGCTGCATCGCGGGGGCGTGGGGCCGCAAGGGCCTGGCGCGGGCCCTGGGCTTCCTCATCGCGCTGGGGCTTGTGGGCACGCTGATGCCGGGCGTGCTCAACAACCTCTACCCGCCGCACCGCTTCTTCGTCACCAATCCGTCCAACTCCGCCACCCGCTTCATGTGGGTCTGCGCGGTGCTGCTCGTGATGCTGTGGGTGGAGGGACGGATGGCGCCGGACGCGAAGCCTTCGCGCGCGCGACGCTTCCTGGAAGTCTTTGGCACCGCGTCGCTGTCCGCGTACTTCTTCCACGAGATGCTGCTGTACTACCGCGTCTTCGGCGTCTTCTCGTTCCAGAAGCTGTGGGGCGACTCCAGCGGGTGGCTGAAGTACGCCGGCCTGCTCGCGCTGCTCATCGCGTGCACGTACGTGCTGTGCGTCGCGTGGGATCCGGTGGAGCGCGCGGTGAAGAAGGCCTTCGCGCGCGCCGGACAGTGGCTGCTCAGTGCGCCGCGCTGGCTGCGGCCTGTTCGAAGGCGCGGATGATCTCCGGCGGGGCCTGCACCAGTTCAATCAGCACGCCCTCGCCGCTCAGCGGGAACTGATCGCTGGCCTTCGGGTGGATGAAGCACACGTCGAAGCCCGCCGCGCCCTTGCGGATGCCGCCGGGCGTGAAGCGCATGCCCTGCCCTTCCAGCCACTTGACGGCCACCGACAGGTCATCCACCCACAGCCCCACGTGGTTGAGCGCCGGGTCGTGCACCTTGGGACGGCCGTCGGGATTGACGGGCTGCATCAAGTCCACCTCCACCTTGAAGGGGCCCGCGCCCGCCACGACGATGTCCTCGTCCACGTTCTCCTTCTCGCTGCGGTAGGTGCCGTGGGCCGTCAGGCCCAGCGTGTCCACCCACAGCTTGCGCAGGGCGCCCTTGTCGAGCCCTCCGATGGCGATCTGCTGGATGCCCAGAATCCGGAACGGTCGTGTCGTCTCCATGGCCGGGGACCGTCGCAAAAGGGGTCCCCCCACGCAAGCGCGGCCCACGTCCGGACCCGGGAAAAATTCACCAGATAAACCCATTCCGCGGGTCGGTCGTTTCCAGGGGCACGCTGACTTCCTCCCGTCGTCCCGGAGCCGCCCATGTCCCCCTTCTTCTCGAAGCGCCGCGTGTCCTTCGTCAGTGGTGCCCTCCTCTGCGCCAGCCTCGTGAGCGCGTGCTCCTCCAGGGAGCCGACGCAGGGCGCGTCGGCGGTCAACGAGCTCAAGCCGCAGGCCATGGCGAGCACCCAGAGCGCCCCCAAGGACTCCGAGGAGCGCTTTCTCCGCGCCATGCCTCCGCCCCCCTCCACCCCGGCCGCCAAGAAGCGCGGTGACGTCGCCGCCGCGCCCGCGCCCATGATGGTCGAGGAGCGTGAGGCTTCCGATACCCTGGCTGCGGCGGAGCCGGCCATGCGGCGCCCCCCGCCGGCGAAGGCCGCCACGGCCATGGGCGCGGCGATGGGCGCCCTGGCCATGGGTGGCGCCCCGATGCCGGTCCAGCAGCCCCTGGAGAAGCGCAAGCTGGAGATGGACGCCGACAAGGGCGTCGCCGAGGGCGGCAACGTCTTCGAGACCTACAAGGCCAACGCCTTCACCGAGACGGCGAAGGACAACCTGTCCACCTTCGCGGCGGACGTGGACACGGCCTCCTACTCCATGGCGCGGCGCTACCTGCAGCAGGGCCAGCTGCCGCCCACCCATGCGGTGCGCGTGGAGGAGTTCGTCAACTACTTCAAGTACCGCTACACCCCGCCGGAGGAAGGCGCCTTCACGGTGCACCTGGAGGGTGCGCCCTCGCCCTTCAACCAGCGCCGCCAGTTCGTGCGCGTGGGCGTGCAGGGCAAGGTCGTCTCCAAGTCGCAGCGCAAGCCCGCGCACCTGGTGTTCCTGGTGGACACCAGCGGCTCCATGGCGTCTTCGGACAAGCTGCCGCTGGCCATTGAATCCATCAAGGTCGCGGTGAAGAACCTCAATGAGAACGACACCGTGGCGCTCGTCACCTACGCGGGCTCCACGCGGGACGTGCTGGCCCCCACGCCCGCCACGGACGTGAAGAAGATCCACGCGGCGCTGGACACGCTGGTCGCGGGCGGCGGCACGGCCATGGGCTCCGGCATGGAGACGGCCTACAAGCACGCGGTGAAGAAGGCCGCGGGTGGCGTGGTGTCCCGCGTGGTGGTGCTCACGGACGGCGACGCCAATATCGGCCCCAACCTCACCCCCAAGGCCATGCTGGCCAGCATCGAGAAGTACGTGGCCGAGGGCGTCACCCTCACCACGGTGGGCTTCGGCATGGGCAACTACCACGACTCGCTGATGGAGCAGCTGGCCGACAAGGGCAACGGCAACAGCTTCTACGTGGACAGCATGAAGGAGGCGCGCAAGGTCTTCGAGACGCAGCTGACCGGCACGCTGGAGGTCATCGCGAAGGACGTGAAGTTCCAGGTGGAGTTCAACCCCAAGGCCGTCAGCCGCTACCGCCTGATGGGCTACGAGAACCGCGACATCGCGGACAAGGACTTCCGCGACGACAAGGTGGACGCGGGCGAGATTGGCGCGGGCCACACCGTGACGGCGCTCTACGAGGTGGAGCTCACCGGCGAGGCGCAGGACCTGGCCACCGTGCGCATCCGCGCCAAGGCGCCCAACGGCACGGAGGCCAGGGAGCAGGCCTTCCCGCTCACCCGCGCCAACCTGAAGCCGTCCATGGAGGCCGCCTCCAGTGACTTCCGCTTCGCCGTCGCCGTGGCCGCCACCGCGGACATCCTCCGCGCCGCGCCCGCCGCCGAGGGCTGGAGCCTGGCCACCGCGCAGAAGCTGGCGGAGGGCGCCGTGGGCGGCGACTCCGACCGCACCGAGTTTGTCCGTCTCATCGGCCAGGCCCGCGCGCTGACGACCGCGTCGGCCAGCGGCCGCTGAGAGCAGCACCCAGCACGACGCACCGGGGAACGCGCAGCAAGGGGGGCTCTGCCCGCCACCGGGGATGCACCGGTGGCGGGCAGGGCTTTTTCAGGGGTGCGTCAGATGACGGTGATGACGGGGGGCGTGGTGGTGGTGAAGAAGTCGGTGAAGCTCCCGAACCAGTACGTCCCCGACTTGTTGTTGATCTTGCACGCCTTGGTGCCGGAGACGCTCAGGTTGGTCCCGGTGGTGCTGATGCTGCCCGTGCTGATGCTGCCCGTCATGTAGTCGCAGTAGATGTCCGCGTTGCGCGTGGTGGAGAGCGTCGTGGGGTCCACGGCGCGCACGGCCATGATGTTGGCGGCCGAGCCGCTCCATCCGTTCTTCATCACGAAGCCCACCGCGAGCCCCAGGTTCGAGCCGACGAGGGACACGGTGCCCGGCGCGCTCAGCGGCACGCTCTGGATGACCTGCGACGCGCCCGTCGTCAGGGTGCAGCTGGCGCCGCCCGTGCGGGTCAACACGACTTCGTACTGCGGCGGCGAGGTGGTGATCTGCACCGTGGACACGGAGTAGTCACAGCCCTGCGAGGACGCCGTGGTCAGCCGCGCGCTCTGCTGCGCGAGCTCCGCGCCGTCCTCCTGCTCCGGACCGCCACAGGCGGAGAGCACGAGGGCGGAACCCAGGCACACCACGGACGTCAGCTTGTTCATCATGGGAATTCCTTTCCTTTTTTGGGGAGGGGGAAGGCCCGAACGCTAACAAGCCTGTCTGACAGAACCAATACGCGGAGTCCTGTCTGCCGTTGACGCGGAGCGACGCGTGTATAATGCGCGGTATGAACCGACCCGCTTCGTTGCAAAATGCGTTGGTGTTGGCCCTGACCTCGCTTGCCTGTGGGGCATGCGGGGACGCTGCCTCTGGCGGAGGCGTGGCCCTGGGCGCCGAGCAGAAAGGGATTGCGACCTTCTACGACGCCACCGGTGCCGGCAACTGCAGCTACGACAAGGGCGGCGACCTGATGGTGGCCGCGATGAACCGCGAGCAGTACGACAACAGCGCCGCCTGCGGCCAGTGCGTGGACATCGTAGGGCCCAAGGGCAACGTGCGCGTGCGCATCGTGGACCAGTGCCCGGATTGCGATAAGGGCCACCTGGACCTGTCGCGCGAGGCCTTCGACAAGGTGGCGGAGGCGAAGGACGGCCGGGTGAGCATCACCTGGACGCCGGTGTCCTGCGACGTGGCCGGCCCGGTGAAGTACCACTTCAAGGACGGCAGCAATCCCTGGTGGACGGCCATCCAGGTGCGCAACCACCGGCTGCCCATCCAGAAGCTGGAGTGGAAGCGCGACAGCGATTGGAAGGCGCTGAAGCGAGAGAGCTACAACTACTTCGTCGCCGACTCGGGCGTGGGCGAGGGCCGCTTCCAGCTGCGCGTCACCGCACAGGACGGCCAGCAGCTCGTGGACTCCGTGGAGAAGGTGCTGGACGACGGCAGCGTGGACGGGGCGGAGCAGTTCGCGCCCCAGAAGTAGGCACGCACTCCCGCCGCCCCGTCCGTCACTGCGTCAGCGCATCAGAACGTGAAGATGGACGGGGCCGTGGTGCTGGTGAAGAAGTTCGCGTAGCTGGCGATGGCCAGCGTGTCCGGCGCCACGTGCTTGAGGCCCAGGGACTGGGGCGAGCTGCCGCTGACGCTGGTCTTGTACGTGTAGCTCACGGCCACGCCCAGGTCGTTGGCCGCCAGCGACAGCGTGGGCGCGGTGCCGGTGGAGGTGCCCACCGCCACGCTGCCCGCGCCGAAGGCACGGGTGGCATCCGCCGCGAGCGTGACGGTGACGTCGTAGATGGGAGGAACGGTTCCCGGCCGCGCCGCGGACGACACCGTGAACGTGCAGCCCTGGGAGGTCCCCGTCACCAGCGCGGACTCCTGGGTGGCGAGGCCGTCCTCCCCCTCCACGCCAGCACCACACGCCGTGAGGCCCGCGCTCGCGCAAAGAGAGACAACCGGCTTGATGTTCAGCATGGCATTGCACTCCAGGGTTGGGGATGGACAGCCTCCCGCTTCCTGAAGGGCAATGCCAGACTTTGAAGCAATCCCTAGCGCCGCAGCATGCCGCGCAGCAGCTCCAGGGCTTCCGTGACCCCCTGCCAGACCTGGAGCGCCTTGATGCCTTCGCCTTCACCCTGCACGTTGCGGCGGGCGGCGCGCTCCAGGGGCAGCAGCGCCCCCTCCACCAGTTCAATCTGACGGCTCAGCTCCGCCGGGGACGGACCGTTCGCGGCGCGCTGGAGCGACTCCGCCTGGGAAGGCAGGGACACCGACACCGGCCGGTCCGCCAGGGCAGTAATCGCCTTGGAGAGCTGCGCCATGTACGGGCCGAAGTCCGGCGCGGACGCCTGGGGCATGGGCGCGTTGCGCAGCGTGGGCGCATCCGCCGCCTGGGCGGCCACGCGCTCCGTGAGGGCCTTGAGCAGCTGCGCCAGGTGCTTGAGGTACGGGGCCAGGTCCGTGGCCGGAGCCTGCGGGGCCTGGACCGGCGGGGGCGCCGCGGGGATGGTCACCTGCACCGGGGCCGGCGGCTTCTGGGCGGCCTCGCGGCTGACGCGGGCCACCTCCAGCACGGCCTCGCGCAGGGCCTCCAGGTGCGGGGCCACGGGCGTGTCCTCGCTGGGGGCGTTCGCCTGCGCCGCGGCCTGCACCACCGCGTCGCGCACGGAGCCCAGCTGTTCCTCGATGGCGCCCAGCTGTCCGGTGACGCGCGCCACGGGGTCGTCCTCCTTGCCCCCCATGCGCTTCACGCGGGCGAAGCCCTGCTTGATCTCCTCCCAGCGCTTCGCCTTCTCCGGCGTCAGGCGCCCGCGCATCTCCTGGAGCTTGAGCAGGTTCTGCTCCGCCGCCGTGGTGAGCGTCTGGGATTCGCCCTGGTAGTGATCGTCGATGCGACGCTCCAGCTCGTCGTCCGTCATCGCGGAGACGACCTTCTCCGCCAGCTTGCCCATGTTGCGGTAGCTGCCCTGCAGCTTGAACGGCGGCTCCGTGCGGAAGCGCTCGTCTTGCGCGGCGGACGCGATGTACTGGAGGTTCACCTTGAGCAGCACCTGCTGCACGCGGAACAGCCGCTGGAAGACGGCGATGATCTCCTGGAGCTCCGCCGCCGCGTAGCCGTGCTTCAGCTCGCCGGAGGGGACGTCCTCGCCCTTGGCCATCCGGATGAGGCGGTGCACGTCCTGCGGGTCGCGCGTGGCCAGCGGCGCCAGCACCGGGTTGGAGGTGAGCGCGTTCTCCAGGTAGCTGAGCGCGAACAGCTCCTCCTTGCCGTCCAGGATGTCACCCAGGTTGTAGGTGTCCGCGCGGTTGGCGAGCATGTCCGGGATGCGGAAGCGCTCGCCCGTCTCCGTGTACGGGTTGCCCGCCATCACCACGCAGAACTTCTTGCCGCGCAGGTCATACGTGCGCGTCTGGCCATTCCAGACACCCTCCACGCGGCGCTGGCCGTCGCACAGGGAGATGAACTTCTGGAGCAGCTCCGGGTCCGTGTGCTGGATGTCGTCGAGGTAGAGCATCACGTTGTTGCCCATCTCGAAGGACAGGTTGATGCGCTCCACCTCCTGCCGCGCGGTGGCGTTGGGCGCCTCTGACGGATCCAACGACTTCACGGAGTGGCCCAGCGCCGGCCCGTTCACCTTCACGAAGGTGAGGCCCAGGCGGCTGGCCACGTACTCCATCAGCGTCGTCTTGCCGTAGCCCGGCGGCGACATGAGCAGCAGCATGCCCATGCGGTCCGTGCGCTTGCCCTCGCCCGCCGCGCCCAGCTGCTTGGCCAGGTTCGCGCCGATGAGCGGCAGGTACACCTCGTCGATGAGCCGGTTGCGCACGAAGCTCGTGAGCACCTTGGGCGTCAGCTCCTCCAGCCGCAGCTTGCGCCGCTCGCGGTCCAGCAGGTCGCGCAGGTACGCGCGGTAGGCCACGTACGCAGTCACGCGCACCTGGCGGAACTCGCCCAGCCGCGCCAGGAACTCGTCCAGGCGCAGGGCCAGCTTGCGGTCCTGGATGCGCGGGTGGCTGCCCAGCAGGCCCGTGGCCTCCGCGGCGGTGAGGGCGCCCGCCGTCTCGCGGTCCAGCTTGCGCTCGGTGAGGAGCACCACCGCCGTCTCCAGCGCGACGTGGGCCGCCTCGCCCGGGCCGCCCTCGCGCTTCGCGAGGAACGCGTCCACCCAGGCGCGGGCGATGCGCAGGCGCTCCGGCAGGTTCTTCTCCAGGCCGCGCAGGTCGTCGTCGAACGCGGTGCGCGAACCGTGGCGATCCAGGTGCCCGAGGAAGGCGTCCTTCAGCGCCAGGGCCTCGCGGCTGGTGGTGAAGCGGGGACGCTCCACCGCCAGCTCCTCCACGAGGTAGCGGCCCGCCTGCCGGCCCTCCGCGGGCGAAGCGGTGAGGCCGTGGCCCTGGAGGAACGCGAGCACGCGCTCGCCCAGCTCATCCCCCAGCGCCACCAGGTCCGAGCCGATGTCGAACGCCTGCCGCAGCCGCGCGAGGCTGCGCGCCCGCCGGTGGAACACGCCGCGGAGCGCGTCGTCCGGGTCGAACGCCCAGTACAGCGCGGCCCAGGCGCGAGGCACCGGGGCGAAGCGCAGCAGGCCCGCGCCCTGGTGCAGCGCGAGCAGCTTCTCCAGGAGCGCCGTCGCGTCCGCGTCGTGCACGCCGCGCTCGTAGCCCTCGTCGAAGCGGTCCGCCGCGTACGCGCGCACGCGCTCCAAGAGCTGCCCCTGCGCGCCGGCCTCGTACAGCGCCGCGAGCGTGAGGCCGCCCTTCCCCTCCTCCGCGTCCATCAGCAGGCCCGCGGCCAGGTACTCCGCGCGGTACACCTCGCGCGTCTCGGAGACCAGGTGCTGATCCCAGAGCTCGCGGTACTTGAGCAGCTCCGGATCCTCCACCTTCTGGGTGTAGTCGGAGCCGGTGAGCTGGAGGTACAGCGCGCCGTCGCGCGGCACCAGCGTCAGCTCCAGCGGCTGCGTGTTCACGTGGAAGCGGTAGGGCCCCAGCTTGATGAGGCCTTCGCCGCCCTCGAACAGGTCCTGCTTGTCGCGCAGGGCGCGCAGGGCGTCCTGCTTCGCGGACTTCACGCGCGACAGCACCTCATCCGCGCGCACGCTGTCCTGGAGCGCCAGCAGCTGTTCCGCCAGCTGCCGCAGCTTGAGGATCATCGCGTCGGACGCGAAGTAGGCGTTGAGCTCGTCGTCCGCCTTGAAGGACTTCGCCCGGCGCTGCACGCCCTGGAGGATGCGCTCCGCCGCGCCGAAGAGGCCCGAGGCCCGGCGCTGACGCTCGTCCACCAGCGCCTGCTTGCGCGCGCCGAAGGCCTCCAGCAGCTCCTCGCGCTTCTGGGTGATCTGCCCCAGGAACTCGTCGAACTCGCCGAAGCGGCCCTCCAGCTCCTCCAGCAGCACGGTGAGCTTGGAGAGCGCCTCGTCGCACTTCTCCGGCGAGTCCGCCTGCGACAGCGCGTTCTCGATGCTCTGGCCCAGCAGCTTGAACTGCGCGCCGAACTCCGCGCGCTTCTCCTTGCCGGACAGCTCCTTGCGCTTCGCCTGGAGCCCCGCGCGAACGCGATTCAACCGGCTGAACAGCTCGGAGATGCCTTCCAGGATCCGGGCCCGGGCCAGCGGGTCGCCCACCTGGAGCCCGCCCACCACCTCACCCAGCACCTCCAGGCCCTGGGCGGTGCGATCCACGTCCTCGGCCAGCGGGGCCAGCTCGACCGTCGTCGTCAGCGGCTCCAGCCGCTCCAGGAGCCCGTCCAGCCGCGAGGCCAGGGGCTGGAGCGCCTCGCCCTTCTGGAGGAAGTCCACGCACGCGGTGCTCACCGCGTCGGACGCGGCCACCACCGCCTGCTCCAGGGCGTCCACGCGCCCCAGGTCCATGTAGCGGATGTCCTTCAACGTAATCAGGTGCCCGCGGTGCCGGCGCAGGTCCGCCAGCGCGCGCATGAAGCCCTCGGCGTCCGTGAGCCCCTCCGGCTGCGCGTTGAGCAGCAGCGACTCCTGCGTCTGCAGCGCCTGCGCGAGCGACTCCTCCGCGCGCTTGCGCATCGCGAGGACCTTCTCGAACTCATCGATGATGAGCTCGGAGGTGCGGCGCAGCAGCTCGATGGGCTCCTGGAGCCCCACCTCCGCGTGGGACAGCCAGTAGTAGGCGTCCAGCGCGCGAGTGGCCGCGGAGACCAGGTCCTCGTAGGTGCGGCGCGTGGGCTTGTCCGTCTTCGCCACGCGCGGCAGCGTCAGCGCGTCGCTGATGCCGCGCACCAGCTCCGCGTTGCCCACCTTGCCCAGGTAGCCCGGCGCGGGGGGCAGCTTCGCCGCGTGCTCGTCGGAGACGAACGGCGTCTGCCACACCTGCATGGGGTGCACGCGCGTGGGCTCCTGCGACGTGGCGCGGAACACCACCAGCCCGCCATCCGCGAAGATGCTCATGCCGTTGGCCTGCAGCGGCGTCTGCACCTCCTTGCGCACCATGTTGTACGGGAAGAGCACGTACGCGCCTTCATCCCGGCGGTGGAAGACGTAGAGCACGTCCTCGCCGTTGGGCGAGCGCACCGCCTGGTGGAACTCCATCCCCTCCGACGCGCCGTCGAAGACCTTGTAGTCGCCCGTCTGGAGGTAGTAGCCGCCCGGGAAGACGATGCCCTGGTCCTCCGGCAGCCGCACGCAGGACTGGCCGATGGCGTCGATGCGCACCACGTGCTGCGTGCGCGAGTTGAAGACGAGGTAGCGGTGCGCCTTCTCCCGGAACGGCAGGATGCGCAGGAGGATGATCCCTCCCACCTGCGTCCAGGCGAACTCCGCGTCGTCCAGCGACTGGTCCGGGTCGTCCACCGGCTCGCTGTAGATGCCCAGGCCCGTGGCGGTGTTGTCCTCCACCTTCACGGTGAGGTCGCCCTTCACCGTCTCCACGAAGACCTGATCCAGCACGTTGACGTGCGGGTGCTGGCCCAGCACGTACTGCTCGCGCGTGGCCACCGTCCACTCGAAGTCGTGCGACGGCGGGTAGACGTGGTCGCGCTCGCCCTGGTTGTCCACGTAGGTGGCGCGGCCCTCCACGTCCACGTTGAAGCGGAAGACCTTGAGGTCGCGCGAGGACAGGCCCGTCTGGAACACCGCGAGCAGGCGCGAGTCCCGCCGCCGCAGCTGCAGCAGCTTCGCATCCTTGTAGTACTTGTACAGCTCTCCGAAGTCCTTCACGAACCGGGGGTCCGCGAGGAAGCCGCCGGCCTCCGTGGGAGGCACGGCGGACAAGTCGAAGCCCTCGGCCGTCTTCTCGAAGCGGTGCAGCGAGAAGACGTCCGAGACGTGCGTCTCCTTCTTCAGGCCGATGAAGACGTTGTAGCCGAAGAGGAGGTACTTCCCGACGCTGACGATGTCGCGGGGGACGCAGTTGTTCTCCGTGCGCACCCGCTCATTGCCGATGACGGTGAGCTCCGTGCCGCCGAACAGCGCCTTGCGCCGGGCGTTGAGGTCGTTCGCCTGGGTCGCCAGCGCGTCCGCCTGGGAGAGGAGGCGCGCACGGATGACCTCGTAGCTGCCGCCCTCCAGCGTCGCCTCGCCCCCGGGCGCCTGGGCGCCCGGGGTCTTGGTGCTGTCAGTTGCCATGGATGTTCACCGGGAGGTTGCGATTGGCGGGACGCTTCAGCCCTGCTGCTTCTGCGCGAGGGCCGCCGCTTCCGTCTGCACCAGCGCCTTGATGCCGGCGGCGGTGGACTCCGTGGGGCTCACCGACATGCGGTTGAGCAGCGCCGCGACGGCCAGGTTCTGCGCGTCGTTGCTGAGGCCCGGCTTGGAGAGGATCTCCTTCAGGTCCGCCGGCAGGTCCTTCTCACCGTTGAGGTAGCCACCGAGCGTCTTCTTCAGGGCCTCGCCGTGGTCCAGCGCGCCGTCCACCGAGCTGCCGAAGGACACGGCCTTGACGAAGTTCTCGAAGAACTTCCCGTCGCCGCCGACGATCTGGAACTTCGCGTTGGTGAAGGCCTGGGCCAGGACCGTGGCCTGGGCCTGGGCAATCTCCTTGCGGACGTTGATGGCGGCCATCTCCACGTCGCGCTCCTTCTGGAGGCGCAGGCGGTACTCCTCATGCTCGCGGCCCACGCCGTCCAGGGCCTTCATCGCGGCGGCCTTCTCCGACAGGCCCCGGGCCTCGGCCATCAGCTTCTCCTGGATGGCGGCGGCCTCGGCCAGCTGCTTCTCGCGCGTGGCGAACGCCTCCGCCTCGCCGCGCTTGTGGATGGCGGTGGCCTCGGCCTCCTGCACGCGGGCGTGGGCCAGGCCCTTCTGCTCGGCGCCAGCGGCCTCGGCGAGCAGCTTCTCGCGCACCGCGGAAGCCTGCGCCTGGCCCTGCTTCTCGATGACGGAGGCCTCGGCCTCCTTCACGCGCACCTGCGCCATGCCCAGCTTCTCCGTGGCGACCGCGTCCGCCTCACGCACGCGCACGCTGGCCAGGCCCTCCGCGGCGGACTCGGCCTGGATGCCTTCGGCCAGCCGCATCTTCGCCTTGGCCTGCTTGTCCGCGGCCTCCAGGTCGGCCTCGGCCAGGGTCAGCTTCTCCTTGGCGAGGAACACGGAGATCTTCGCGCTCGCTTCCGCGGCCGTGACGTCCTTCACGGACGCCTCTTCCGCGTGCGCCTGGGCGGTGATGATGATCGCGTCCTTGGTGCGCTTGGCGTCCGACGTCACGCGCAGGTCCTTGATGTTCTCCTCTTCCTGGGCGACGGTCTTCTCCACCGCGATGCGGGCGCGGACGACGTCGGCGATGGCCTTCTTCTCCGACTCCAGCGCCTTCTCCTTCGCGATGCGCTGCAGCTCCGTCTCACGCTCGCGGTTGATGGCCTCCAGGGCGCGGTCCTTCTCCACGCGCTCGGTCTCCACGCCCACCACGCGCTCGCGGTTCTTCTGGGCCACCTGCACCTGGCGCTGCTTGTTCTCCTCGTTGATGGCGATCTCTTCCTCCGCCTTGATGCGCGCCAGCTGCGCCTTGGCGAACTCCTCGCTCTTCACGCGGTCGGCCTCGGCCGTCTCACGCGCCTGGATGATGTCGATCTCACGGCGCTGCTTGGCGGCCGCCTCCTCGCGCTGACGCTCGAGGGCGAAGATGGCCTCGTCGGCTTCCACGTTGCGCTTGGTCACCGCCATGCGCTCGGACTGCTTCAGCTCGTTGGTGAAGACGTTCTGCTCGGTGGTGAGCTGGGTGATCTTCCGGATGCCCTGGGCGTCCAGGATGTTGTCCTTGTCGAGCATCTCCACCGGGGTCTGCTCGAGGAAGTCGATGGCGCAGTCCTCCAGCATGTAGCCGTTGAGGTCCCGGCCAATGGTCTCAACGACCTTGTCCTTGATCTCGTCGCGCTTGGTGTAGAGCTGCTCGAAGTTGAAGGACTTGCCGACGGTCTTGAGGGCCTCGGAGAACTTGGCCTCGAAGAGGTTCTCCAGCGTCTCCTGATCCGACGCGCGCGCGCAGCCGATGGACTGGGCCACCTTGAGCACGTCTTCACGCGTCTTGTTCACGCGCACGAAGAAGGTGACCTTGATGTCCGCGCGGATGTTGTCCTGGCAGATGAGGCCTTCCTTGCCGCGGCGGTCGATTTCAACCGTCTTCAGCGAAATGTCCATCACCTCCGCGCGGTGGACGATGGGCAGCACCACGGAGCCGGTGAAGGTGACCGTGGGCTCCGTCTTCAGCGTGTTGACGATGAGCACCTTGCCCTGATCCACCTGGCGGTAGAACTTGGCCACGCTGACGAAGATGCCGAAGAAGATGATGATGGCGACGCCGGCGATTGCCGCAGTGGTGATGGGATCCATGGCCTATCCTGTGAAGTCCGTTGGGCGGGCCTTTTTCCAAGCACTCGGGGTCCCCCGCGAAAGCCACCCGGTGCCGATTGTCGCGCCCGTCCGGAGGAGCCCGGAGGACGCCAATGTTCATCGCTGTGAGCGGGCCCGCGCGACGGCCGCTGCCTTCAGCGGATCACGCAGCTGCTCCATTTCCTGGGGCAGGAGCCAGTCCACCGGCTCCACCTCGTACACGCCCCGCTCCGCGTCGTAGCCGAGGATCAACGCCGGCTGACCGCGCTTGAGCTCATTGGGCTTGTCACAGAAGACATTCAGGATGAGGCCGGCGGCCCCGTCGTCGAAGGTGGCGTGGCCATCCTTGGCCGTCACGCTGCCGCTGGAGATGGTGCACACGCGGCCCATCAGCGCATCGCGGCCCGGAGCGCGCTTGGCGATGAAGATGGGGCGCAGCGGCCGCACCGCGAGCCCTCCCACCACCGTGCCCACCGTCGCGCAGGCGAGGCCGAGGCCCGTGCTCACGAGCCACGAGGGCAGCATGGAGAGCGCCGAGTGCGTGGCCTGTCCGCCGAGCAGCGACAGCGACCAGGAGAGGAACACCACCAGGCTCACCGACACGGTGACGGGGATGCCCCCGAAGCCCAGCGCCGCGAGCAGGCCGGTGGCGGCCTCCGCGTCGTGCAGGTGCGAGTGCCCCGCGTGGCCGACGTCATGGCCTCCGACGGCCTTCGCGCCGCCTTCCAGCAGCCCCGACGCCGCCTTGGCGCCGCCCTCGAACGCGCCGCTCGCCGCCTTGGCGCCGCCCTCGAACGCGCCGCTCACTGCCTTGGCGCCGCCCTCCAGGGCCGAGTCGCCATCCAGCATGTCGATGCCGGCCGCACCGATGATCACGCACAGCCAGTACGCCAGCACCACTCCCAGGAGGATGGTGAAGATCGCGGTCGGGAACGCCAGCAGGGCGTCGAGGAAGGTCGTCATGCCTCGGGAATAATTTTGGAGGTGGGAGTCGCAACGAACTCTAAACGAATGCACCCGTATCCGAAAATGCCGCCAGGGGCTTTTCTGGCCGCCAGCCCCCCCTGCCGCCAGGGGGCAACCGGATTGCCGCCCCGGCGTGGACTGCGCACTACAGGGAGGCGATGCCCTCCCAAGCCACCGTCTCAGAATCCGAGCGCGTCCCGCCCCGCCGGGGAATGACCCAGCTGGAACGGCTGCGGCAGGACGGCCACCGGCGGCTGGGAACGATGAAGCGAGGCTTCCGCTACGTGGACGCGCGGGGCCGGGCGGTGTCGCAAGCCGAGCGGGAGCGCATCGACGCGCTGCGCCTGCCGCCCGCCTGGACGGACGTGGCCATTTCGCCCAGGGCCTCCGCGCGCCTTCAAGCGGTGGGGAGGGACGGGGCGGGCCGCTGGCAGTACCGCTACAGCGAGGCGCACACGCAGAAGCAGCGGGATGCGAAGTACCAGCGCATCGTGGGCTTCGCGCAGGCGCTGCCGAAGATGCGGCGCCAGGTGAGCAAGGATTTGCGCAAGCGGGGCCTGGGCCGGGAGCGGGTCCTCGCGGGGATGCTGCGCATCCTGGGTACCTGCTTCATCCGCCCGGGCAGCGAGCGCTACGCGGAGGAGCACGGCAGCTTCGGGCTGGCCACGCTGCGTGCGCGGCACGTGAAGGTGCATGGCGACACGGTGGTGTTCGACTACCCGGGCAAGTCCGGCGTGCGGCAGCACCGCGAGCTGAAGGACCGGCGCGTGGCGACGCTCGTGCGGCAGTTGCTGAAGGTGTCCGGGCGAGACGTCTTCAAGTTCGTGCTCGACGACGGCGCGGTGGTGGACGTGCGGCGCCGGCACATCAACGAGTACATCCAGCAGGTGATGGGCCCGGGCTACAGCGCGAAGGACTTCCGCACCTGGGCGGGGACGCTCATCTGCGCCTGCGCCCTGGCGAGGGCCCGCGAGCGCGTGAGGGAGGACGGCGACGGCGGCCCGGTGAAGAAGACCGTGCTCAAGAAGAGCATGGTGGCCGCGGTGCGCGAGGCCTCCGAGCAGTTGGGCAACACGCCCGCGGTGGCGAAGGCGTCGTACATCTACCCGTCCGTGCTCGTCCTCTTCGAGAGGGGCCAGGTGGTGGACCGCTACTTCAAGTCCGTGGACGAGCTGGCGGCGAGCTCGGGCGAAGGCATGCACTGCTCGGAGAAGGCGCTGCTGCACATGCTGGGCAAGACGAAGCTCAGCGAGAAGCAGGCGTCCCTGTAGCCACGGGCCCGGCCGGGAAGGAGACGAGCGGTGACGGTTCCCCTCTCGCGCGTGCCGGGAAGGCGCTAGCGTCCGGTCCGTGCCCGAGTACGTCACCCACCGCGACGCCCTGCCCCGAGCGGAGCTGGAGGCCCTGGGGGATGCCCTGCTCGGCTCCCGCTTCGTCGCGCGCAGTCCGTTGATGGGCACGTTCCGCGCGAGTCGCGGCTTCGCGTTCATCTTCACGCGCGAGGGCCGCGCGACGCTGGAGGCCCGCTTCCCGTTCCTGTCCGTCTACCTGCGCCGCATCCTCGACGACGACAGCGCGCGCGGGCTCCTGCCGTGGACGCAGCGCTGGTTTGGAGGCCGTGACACGCGTCCCCGGCCCAATGCGTTCTATCTGAACCTGCTGCTGCTGGACGCGGGCACGCCGGTGGGCCGGCACATCGACGCGACGTTGCAGGAGCCGAGCGGCGTCCCGGACGCGACGCCCGAACACGTGAGCGTCCTGTACCTGCGGGTTCCGAAAGGTGCGCGAGGAGGCGCGCTGCGGCTCTTGCGAGACAACCAGCTCCAGGGCGAGGTGCGCCCCAAGCCGGGCCTGCTGGTCCACTTCCGGGGCAACCTCCAGCACGAGGTCCAGCCCTTCACCGGAGGTCCGGAAGGCGCCCTGCGCGCGAGCCTCGTCTGCGAGCAATACGCCTTCGCGGATGACGTGCTGCCCCGGCTCCCGGTGTTCCGCATCCAGTCCAAGGCGGGCTTCTCCGCCTACCTGGAGGCCCAGCGCGAGCGCGACGGCGCGGCCCCTTCCGTGGGAACGCTGGAGGAGTGAGCGCCCACTGGAGCCCCGCTCCCGGAGCGTGCGGCCGCACGGGCAGACCACCGCTTGCGCCCATGCGGCGTCATCCCAAGGCTTGAGATTCACCTTTCGCATGGGAGGACGGCCATGGCGGGCAAGAAGCTGGAGGGCTACGGCGAGACCAGTGAGCAGCGCCAGCGGCACCTGGAGAACGACGGGTTCTCCGAACGGGCGCCCCAGAAACCCGAGGAGCTGGAGAAGGCGCGCACCGAGCCGGAGGACGGCCATCAGGTGGTGACGATCCATCCGCTGGAGTCGGAGCGTCCGGACGACGAGCGCTGAGCCTTTTCTCGCACCGGACTGCTAGGGTCCGCGCCCGCGATGAGCCAGAGCCTGACCCTGCTTGCGGGCCCCGACGCCCTGCGCATCCTCCGGGAGCGCGGACTGCGTGCGGAGGACGTGGACATCCTTCCGGGCGCTTCCGGTGGCCCGAAGTGGCTGGGGCTGGAGGGAATCGACCGCGTGCTGTTCGGCGAGCTCCTCCAGCAGCCGCGCACCCGGCCGCTGCATCTCATCGGCAGTTCCATCGGGAGCTGGCGGCTGGCGTGTCTGGCGCAGAAGGAGCCAGTCGCGGCGCTCAAGCGCTTCGCAAACGCGTACCTGGAGCAGCGCTATCCGCCCAAGCCTCCACCCTCGCTGGTCAGCGAGAGGAGCGCGACGATCCTGGATTCACTCCTGGGGCCGGACGGCATGGAGGAGATCCTCACGCACCCGTGGGCGCGGCTGCATGTCGTGACGACCCGGTGCAAGGGGCTGCTGGCGGTGGAGCAGTCCCGTGTGCAGCTCGCGGGCTTCGTGCTGGGCGCGGTGGCGAACGCGGTGAGCCGCCGGACGCTCGGGCTCCACATGGAGCGCGTCATCTTCCATACCGCCGGGGACTCAAGCCCGTTCGCCGGGCTCAAGGACCTGCCGTCAGCGCACCGTCCCCTCACCCGCGACAACCTGCGCCCGGCGCTCATCGCATCGGGCTCCATTCCGATGGTGCTCGCGGGCGTTCACGACATTCCGGGGGCTCCGCCCGGCATGTACCGGGACGGCGGCGTCGTCGACTACCACCTGGACGTCGACTACGGCACGGGCGATGGGCTGGTGCTCTATCCGCACTTCTACCCGTACGTCGTGCCCGGCTGGTTCGACAAGTCACTCAAGTGGCGCCGCGCGGGGCCGCTCAACTTCCGGCGCGCGTTGATCATCACGCCGTCGCCCGCGCACCTGGCGCGGCTGCCCGGTGGACGCATCCCGGACCGCTCGGACTTCACGAACATGAAGGACGAGGACCGGATCCGCGCGTGGAGGCAGGTGCTGATCGAGGGCGACCGCATGGCCGATGAGCTGCGGGAGCTGATCGCCTCGGGCCGCATCGCGGAGCACGTCCAGCCGATGTAGCGCGCGGATCCGCTCAGCAAACGAGCCACGTTCGAAGTGTGGCGTAGACCTCCGGGTGGTCGAGCAGGTCCAGGTGGTTCGCGCCCGGGATGATGCGCTGGTTTGCTTCCGGGAACCGCAGCGTCAGCTCCGGCAGGGCATGCCGCCCGAGCGCGCTGTCCACCGGGACCAGCCCGTCACCGGGCAGCCGGTCCGCCAACGCCTTCGCGGTGGTCGCCGCGACCGCGTAGCAGGCCACGCCCTCCGGCAGCATGAGGCCACGACGAGCATCCCCACCCCAACCGAAGCGCTCCCGCCCCTCCCAGTGCGAGTCGAGCACGTTGCCGAAGCGAAGGTCCGTGACCCCTGCACCGCGGATCCGTCCCAGGCGTGCGAACGGCGCGCTGTAGGGACTAAGCTCCAACAGCACGTCGACCCAGCTCCCACCCCGCTCCAGCGGCGAACCGTGATGGGGCGAGCCAAGGCAGACGAGCCTCCGCAACAAGGGACGCCAGCCATGGCCCTCGGTCTCCGCCGCGAGGCATGCGCTCCGCGCCACCAGTCCACCCATGCTGTGCCCCATGAGCGTCAGCGATTCGAGCGGCACGGGCCAGCAGGCCATGAGCTGCTCCAGCAGCGCGGAGAGCGCCCGCCCGTTCCGGGAGATGTGCAGGCCGCTGTTGTAGTGGAGGTACACCGGCGTGTAGCCGAGATCGCGCGCCAGTGCCGCGCCATGGTCATGCCCCCGCCGGTTCCACTGCAGGTCGTTCATCGACGAGCCATGAACCAGCACGAGCAGCCGGCTCCCTGCCTCCGGGTGCGCGTCGCGCAGGGCCTCGGGCTCCAGGCACAACGGCTGCCCGTGGACCCGGAACGCCATCGGAATCGCGAGCGGGTTGCCCTGCGCCTCCAGCGCATCCCCCAGCACACCGTTCAGCGCGGAGACCACCGCCTCCCGCTGAGGCCCCGGAGCACCGTCACCCAGCCACGGCGAGAGCCGCGTGAGCACGGCATCAAGCCCCGCCCCGACATGCCGCGTGGCCTCCTGGAGTGTCGAGTAGATCCACCCCGTCACGGCCCGCACCGGGCGCTCCAGAGGCCTGCCCAGGACGGACGGCCCGCTGGCGATGGTGCAGTGCACCTCCTCGACGACCCCCATCACGCCCCGGGTGGCCTGCACCGCGAGGCGGCTGGCTCCCCGCAGGGCATCCGCGTTGTTCCGTACACCTGGCGACTGGCGGTTCATGGCTCGCACCTCCATGGCAAAACCTACTGAACCGTAACCTACCCGACCGTAGGTCCAGGATCAAACCGGGGACCGCTTCAGGCGCTCCAGTTCCTCGCGCAGGGAACGGTTCTCCGCGCGGAGCGTCTGGAGCTCGCTCGACACCGGACGCAGCATTTCGTCCAGCTCCGCTTCGGTGAACCGGGGCGTGATGTGCTGGGGGCAGTTCCAGTCGAAGCCCTCCACCCGGAGCACGAAGCCGCGCTCCACCTTCGCGCCGTACCCGGGGACCTCCAGACGCTCCAGCGTCGCGGGGTCCGTTTCGCGGGTGATGACGGACGCGTGCGCCAGGACCTTCAGGCGTGCCCGGTTCGGGTAGTCCACGAAGATGAGCGCGACCCGATCGTTCTCGCTGACGTTGCCCGCGGAGATGTACTGCTTGTTGCCCCGGTAGTCCGCGAAGCCGATAGTGTGCGGATCCAACACCCGGACGAAGCCCGGCGGGCCGCCCCGGTGCTGGATGTAGGGCCAGCCGTTCGCGACCATGCTGGCCATGTAGAAGCTGTCGCGCTGGGACAGGAACTCCGCCTCGTCGGGCGTGAGCACGTCCGGTGCGTCCCCTGCCCTCTCCATCCGCGCGTAGGCCCCACGGCTCCCGTGCTGCTCCTGGAGTGCCTTCACCGCGGGGGTGAAGGCGAGTCTGGCGAATCGGCCCATGGATTTCTCCCTCGATGCACCACGTATAGCCACCGGGGACATGTGAAATAATCAGCCAGGCCGGCAAGACTTCATTGCCAACTCCGCAAGAATCATGGACCAGCTCTTCACGCTCCGGACGTTCGTCGCCGTCGCCAGGCAGGGAAGCTTCACGGGCGCATCCCGCCACCTCCGCATCTCTCCATCCGTGGCGACACGGGCCGTCGCCCAGCTGGAGGAGCGGCTCGGGCTCGCGCTCCTCACGCGCACGACGCGCTCCGTGCGCCTCACCGAACGCGGGCAGATCTACCTGGAGAGCTGCCAGCGGCTGCTCGAAGACCTGGATGAGGCGGACCGCCGCGTTCGCGGTGAGAACGCCGAACCCCGAGGTGAGCTCCACCTCTCCGCCCCCATCGTCTTCGGACGGCTTCACGTCCTGCCCGTGGTCCAGAAGCTGCTCGCGGCGCATCCGGCCCTCTCCGTCCGCATGCACCTGTCGGACAGGAACCAGCACCTCGTGGACGAAGGCATCGACGCGGCCGTCCGCCTGGGGGAGCTGAAGGACAGCAGCCTCATTGCCCTCAAGGTCGGCACCGTCCGCCGCGTGCTGGTGGCCAGCCCCTACTACGTGAAGCAGCGCGGGACACCCCGCTCGCCGGCGGAGTTGGGCCGCCATGAGCTCATCGCCTTCGAGAACCTCGACGCGACGAACGAGTGGCGGTTCGGCGAAAGGGAGCAGCCGGTGCGCCTCCAGCCCCGCCTCATCCTCAACAGCGCGGACGCGGCCATCGCGGCGGCGGAGCAAGGCCTCGGCATCGCGCGCACGCTCTCGTACCAGGTGGCGGACGCCGTGCTCGCGGGGCGGCTCGTCCTGATCCTCGGGGCGTTCGCGCCACCGCCGGTCCCGGTGAGCGTCATCTACCCCGGACGCCGCAGCGCCTCCGCCAACGTGGGCGCGTTCGTCCGCACGGCGCGCAGGCACTTCGAGGAGCACCCGCTCCTGCCCGTCGAGGCATGGCGCCCGCCCAGGCCCTCGGCCGGCAAAGCAAGACGCTGAAAAGCGAAAGGGCCCCGGCGTTTCCACCGGGGCCCTCTCAGAGTTGCGGGGGCAGGATTTGAACCTGCGACCTTCGGGTTATGAGCCCGACGAGCTACCAGGCTGCTCCACCCCGCGTCACCGTGACGCGGTACTGCGATTCTCGCTTTGAACACCCGGGGTCGAAACTTTCATTTCGACCCCGGGCTTTTTCAAGTTGCGGGGGCAGGATTTGAACCTGCGACCTTCGGGTTATGAGCCCGACGAGCTACCAGGCTGCTCCACCCCGCGGCGAGAACGAGAGGGTAAGTACCGAAGCCCCTCGCTACCGTCAACACCTATCTCGGCGCCCGCTCGCATTGTTGCGATGAGCGCCGAGAAGGCGTGACGTCACTACTTGCCCAGCTTGCTGAGCAGATCCGCGAAGGTGCCGAAGCCCTTCTTGCCGCCGCCCACAGGCTGCTGGGTCTTCTGCCACGCCTCCACCTCGGCGCGCTCCTCCGCGCGGATGGCCGCGGGGATGGACAGGCGGATCTTCCCGGAGGCGTCGATGTCGATGATCGCCACCTTCAGCTCCTGGCCGATGGAGAAGTGCTTGCGCATGTCCGTGCCGCGATCCGTGCCCGTCTCGCTGGCCGGGATGAGACCCTTGCCGCCCGGGAACGCGAGGAACACGCCGTAGGGCTCCAGCCGGTCCACCTTGCCGACGACGACCGCGCCCACCTTGGGACGGGGCGCCGCGGGCTCCTTGGGAGCCGACGAGGCCTGGGCCTCCTTCGCGGGACGCTCCTCGGGAGGACGCTGGGCCTCCTCCTCGGAGATGCGGCGCAGGCCGATGCGCTTGTCATTGGGGTCGATCTTCTCGACGGAGACCCAGATGACCTCGCCTTCCTTCACCGCGTCGCGCGGGTGCGCGATGCGCCGGTCGCTCAGCGCGGAGATGTGCACCAGGCCGTCCACGCCCGGGCGCAGCTCCACGAACGCGCCGAAGGGCTGGAGCCGGACGACCTTGCCCTGCATGCGGTCGCCCTCCTTGATCTCCTCCAGCGCCTTCTTGAACGGATCCTCCTGACGCGAACGCAGCGACAGGGTGATGCGCTCCTTCTGCTTGGCCTTGTCGGGAGAGTTGGGCTGGCCCTCCTCCATGCGGAGGATCTCCACCTCGACCTCGTCGCCCTGCTTCACCACGTCGCTGGGGTGTGCGACGCGCGTGTAGGAGAGCTCGGAGACGGGGACCATGCCCTCCACGCCGCCCAGGTCCACGAACACGCCGAAGTCGCGCACGCCGGAGACCTTGCCCTTGACCGTCTTGCCCACGGCCAGGGTCTTGCGCGTCTCCGTGGCCAGCCGGCGCTGCTCGTCCTCCAGCAGCGAGCGGCGCGACAGCACCACGTTGCGGTCGCGCACTTCCGTCACGCGGAACTGGAGCTTCTCGCCGATGAACTGATCCGGCTTCTCCACGAAGCGGATGTCCAGCTGGCTGATGGGGCAGAAGGCGCGCGTCTCACCGATGGCGACTTCCACGCCACCCTTGTTCACGCTGAGGACCAGGCCCTCCACCGGCATGCCGGAGGCGCGGGCCTCCGCGAGCATCGCGAAGGACGCGTTGCCCTTGGCCAGCGCGCGGCTGAGCTGGATGCCCCGGGCACCCATCTCCACGACGTGCGCCTCCAGGCGGTCACCCACGCCGAAGCGCAGGATGCCCTCGTCGTCCTTGAGCTCGCGCAGCTCGATCATCGCCTCCGACTTCGCGGAGCCGTCCAGCGACACGAACGCGGTGTCCGCGCCCAGCTGGAAGATGGTGCCGGCGACCTTCTCGCCAATGCGCACGCCGCGGCGGCCAGGAGCGCCACCGTCCTTGACCTGCGCCTCGAACATGTCCGCGAAGGACTCGGTCTCCGGGACCTCCTCGTACAGCGGGCTGGACGGCGCGGGGGCCGGCGTCACCGGACGCGGCGCGGGAGCCGGCGTCGAGGCCGCGGAGGCCTGCGCGTCGGCGCCCGTCTGCTCCGCGGTCGCGGTCGCCTCGGCGGGCTTCTCACCCTCCAGGGCGCGCGTCTCGATGGAGCCCGAGGCCCGCTTCACGACCACCATGGGACCGGACGGACGGCGCTCGCCGCCTCCACCGCCACCCCGGCGCTCGCCGCCACGGCCACCGCCGCGCTCACCGCCACCGCGGGGCGCGTCGCCCTGGGGACGGGGCTGCGACTGGGCGTCGCGAGGACCGCGATCACCGCGGCCCGGCCCGCTCTTCTCATCGCGGCCGCCACGGCCACCGCCGCGCTCGTTGCCCTGGCCCCCCGAAGGGATGCCCAGCATCACGTCGCCAAACGTGGCCTTCGGCTTCTTGGGACCGAAACCGCCAGGACCGCCCGAATTTCCGCCGCTCTTCTCGTCGCTCACTGCCGAGACCTTCCGTTGACGATTTCCGACCCGGGACTTCCTTGAAGTCAGGGCCTCTTGAAAAAGGCGGCGGACTTTACACGCGCGCCATGCCCGGAGGAAGCCGCATGCGGCCATCCCCTTCACAAAAGGGCCTCCTATCCCAACGGAAAGGGGCCTGTCCTGCATTCCGTTTGAGCCCCCAGACATCGCCTGGAGGGCAGCCGTCCCGCCGGGCGCCGCGCCGCGTCTACCGGGCGAGCCCCAGCTTCCGGCCCACCTTGCGGAAGACGGCGCCCGCCTCCGGAACGCCCAGCGCGGCGGACACCGCGAAGTAGACCAGGCCGAAGGGGACCGCCGTCGCCAGCAGGCCCAGCACCGGGTGCAGCCGGGGCGGCACCAGCAGCGTCCCGCCCCACTC